>NZ_CP089544.1 GCF_021233055.1 Spirosoma oryzicola
CTTATCCTTGTTGCAGGTTACCCAGGCCATTGGCCAGGCCAACCTCGACTTTCCCACGGGACGGGTACAGAACGCAACCGAAAGCGTGACGCTTCGGCTGACGGGCAAGTTTTCATCCCTGGACGACATTCGTCAATTGGTCATTGCAACGCCACAGAACGGCACCCCCATACACGTAAGTGATGTGGCGACGGTAACCGATGGACTGAAGGATACTGAAAGCATTAGCCGCTATAACGGCCAGAACGGTATCGGTCTCTTCATTCGCAAGCAATCCGACGGCAACGCTGTCGACATCAGTGAACAGGTACAGCAAAAACTCAGCCAGATCGAGAAAGAAAACGCAAAAGACAACGTAAAATTTACCCTCACCTACGACTCCAGCACCTTCACGCTCACGGCCGTTGAAGCGGTAACACACGATTTGTTTCTGGCGATCTTTTTGGTGGCAGCCGTGATGCTGTTGTTTTTGCACAGTTTTCGCAATGCCTTGATTGTCATGGTATCGGTGCCTGCTTCGCTGGTATCAGCCTTTTTGTTCATGTTTGTGATGGGTTATTCGCTGAACCTAATGACGCTGCTGGCGCTCTCGCTGGTAATCGGAATCTTGGTCGACGACTCAATTGTGGTTTTGGAAAATATTCAGCGTCACCTGGAAATGGCCGGGCCAACGGGTCGTAAAAACCGATGGCAGGCGACCGTCGACGGGGTCAACGAAATTGGCTTTGCCGCTATTGCCATTACGCTGGTCATCGTACTGGTGTTCGTGCCCATTACGCTAACGGAATCGATCATTTCCGGTTTACTCCGACAATTTTCGCTGACGGTTGCTTTTACCACGCTCGTTAGTTTGCTGGCCAGCTTTACCCTTACGCCCTGGATGACCTCGCGACTGGCGCGGCTTGAGCACCTTGATCCCAAAAACCCGTTCCAGGCGTTTCTGCTCTGGTTTGAGCGGGGGCTAACCTTCCTAACGGCCTGGTACCACCGGCAACTCGAATGGGTACTGTGCCACAAACTGGCCTTTAGTGGTATACTGGTCGCCTTATTTTTACTCACTGGCTGGGTCATGAGTCTGGGCATTGTGGGAAGTGAGTTTGTGGGGCAAGGTGACCAGGGTAAGTTTCTGCTGACCCTGAAGATGGATAAAAGTATCTCGCTCCAGCAAAATAATCTGCAATCCCTTCAGGTTGAAAATTACCTGCGTAAAAAAGGAGACGTGCAGAGTGTAGCGGCTAACGTAGGCGGCGCCAGTACGGGACTGGCCAGTACGGGTCAGGGCGATAAAAGCCGGTCAGAGCTTACGATACAGTTAGTGCCAGTCGATGAACGACCCGGGGGAATCGCCACCGAGAAATACATGGTTGATCTGGTTGAAGACCTGAAACAGCGTTTTGCCGGGATCGAATTTACAACAGCCGTTATCGGCACAGTACAAACGGGCAGCTCACCCATTGAAATCGCCCTGAGTGGGGCCAATTTGGATGAGCTAATTGCTGCTGCGGACAAACTGGCGACGCTGATTCGACGCACACCGGGTGCCAACGATGTAAATGTATCCATCGAAGCTGGTAACCCCGAAGTACAGGTGCGGCTCGACCGGGAAAAGATGGCCCAGTTAGGAATTAATGTACAGGTTGTGGGCGCTACCCTGCAGACAGCCTTTGCCGGTGATGATCGATCGAAGTACGCCCAGGGGGGAGATGAATATGATATCCGGGTGCAGTTGGATGCTTTCGATCGTATGAATCCTAACGACGTTCGGCAGATTAGTTTCTTCAGTCCATCAGCTGGTAGGCCCGTTACCTTAGGCGAATTCGCGCAAGTAACGCGGGGTAACGGTGCTTCGCAGCTAGAACGTAAGAACCGGCGCACATCAGTGACCGTCACGGCCAACACGCTGGGTATCGGTTCAGGAACGCTCATCAGTGCCATTCAGAAAGAAATGCGCAGGCAGCCTTTGCCCCGTAACATCGAAGTGATCTGGGGGGGCGATGCCCAAAGCCAGAGCGAAGGATTTGGTTCAATGGGGATTGCAATCGTAGCCGCCTTGATTCTGGTCTATTTTGTGATGGTGTTGCTCTACGATAGTTTCATCTACCCCCTGGTGGTGCTTTTCTCAGTACCCGTGGCCGTTATCGGTGCCTTGCTGGCCCTAGCGCTGTCGGCCTCAAACATCAGCATTTTCGCGCTGCTGGGTATACTGATGCTCATCGGGCTGGTGATCAAAAACGCGATTTTGATCGTTGATTTTGCCAACCAGCAGAAAGCACACGGCCTGCCCTACCGGCAGGCCATCCTCAAAGCTGGCGAAGAGCGACTTCGGCCCATCCTGATGACGACCATTGCCATGGTCATCGGTATGATTCCCATTGCGCTCTCGCACGGGGCGGGGGCCGAATGGAAAACTTCGCTGGGCTGGGTACTAATTGGTGGCCTGACCTCGTCGATGATCCTGACTATTTTTTTAGTGCCGATGGTCTACTATCTGGTCGACCGGGCGGCTGAGCGCTGGGGCGGTCCAAAAAAAGCACAGCAACCAACTGGTAATGTTGTCGAGTTGCATACGCACTAGTCACTGACGCGGTCTGCACTGTCTAACGACGGCCGGGATATTTAAAAGCAATCGTTTTCCTATTTCTGTACAAACAATAACTAACCAGGCCGAGAACGTCTATCGATCAACATGATTAGCAACCTATCTCTACACAAAAATATTGTCATGGGCTTTATGCTATTTGCCGCTCATCCGCCTAAAACACACCCAGTAACGGGCGAGTGGTACACTGCCGGCAAGGAATCTAAAATTACGATTGCTCCCTGTGGCGATAAGTTTTGTGGCAAGATTACCTGGCTTAAAAACCCAGCAACGGCCACCAAAGAATCCGGCATTGGTACACAGATAATCAAAGATTTTGAAATCGTAGACGATATGACACTGGAGAAGGGGAAAATTCACGATCTGCGTAATGATAAATGGTATAACGGGCGATTAAAGGTAGGATCAGACGGGAAACTAGAGGTGCGGGGTTGGTTAGGTCTACCGGCATTGGGTAAGTCGATTTACTGGACACGAGCAAACTGATCTGAATGAGAGCTACCCATAAACCACCAGTTAATGACAAATGTAAGGCGTAAGAGAGCCCTAACTGGGTTAATAGGAGTACTGTTGATCAGCGGTTGTCAGACTTTGTTCAATACCCCTACTGCCAAGCCCACGACGGCAGCCCGGCCGGTAGAAAAAGCAGCGGTTGCTCGTTCCACTCCGTTGAAACCCGGGTACATCCAACAAAAACATCCTACGGTGGTTCGGCCGACCAGACCAATTAAAGCGGCTAGTACCCAGTCAATGGATCTAAAGCGGACCCGGCCGCCGGGTGCCAGACAACAAAAATTACCCACAAAGATAACCGCCTCTTAGCCTATTCAACACTGAGAGGACTCCTCTAAATCGTCAAATACAATACAAACTAATTCGTATGAATCACTGCTCGAGCGAGTGATTCACTTACTTACCCAGATGGGCGTCTCAGATACGGCTATTACGCCTCAGTCCAGCTTTTGATCAGGCGGGAAGCATTACTATACGATACGAACATTTTTAAATTTCACTTTAACTACATGCCTATTATGAAAAAGCAAATCCTATGGCTATCCTTTGTGATGCTGATCACGGCTCTTGGCCACGCCCAATCAATCAGTCAGCTGCAAGCGACTACTCGTTTTGACTTCGCATACGTCACAGGCGTAGTCACCAACACACCTGCGGCTTTACCCAGCGATCATGGTGAGCCAACGAGAATGGCTCCTTTGGTTAGAGGGACTACGATCAGTGCACTAGCTTAGCCCGCTGACCAGCCTTGGGGCAAGCGCGCTAAATTCGGCATTTATGCGGGCGCCAATCTGTCCCGCTTCGCGGGTGAAGCTATTCCGGATGACGCTTACCGAGTTGGTTGGCAGGCGGGTTTATACGGCCGAACGGGGGGTACCGTGTTTGGTCAGTTGGGAGCAGAATACCGTAATACATCAGTTAATCTAGTCCGCGTCAACAACAACACAACGCCCTCGGAACTACGGGGTAATTTAAACCAGCATTTTATTGTCATCCCCGCTTACGTTGGCGTTCGAGTGGGTGAAGCCCTGGGGTTACGCGTACAGGCTGGTGCCGAGCTAGCTACGCTGCTGGGTGTTGGTGACAATAATTTAAACCTAAACCGGGACAACCTACGGACGACTACGGTAAACGGCCTGGCGGGATTGGGTATCAATCTGGGGCCGCTGACGCTGGATGCACTCTATAACCATGGTTTGGCCAACGTCTACAAAAATAGCACATTAGACAGCAAGCGTCGGATGTTTAGTTTAAACGTAGGAGTGCGCTTTTAATTACCGTGGGCATGGATGGCACACCCAATAACGCACATTATCCATGCCCACTCACCTCATTTATTTAAGTCGCACCATTTTAAGAACGCACCAACTGATGTTGACACCAACTAGGCATACTATAACAATTCTCTGGGTTGTTACCAGACCACAAATTGATCAGTGGACATCAACGCTTAGGCAATTATGAAAAAATACGGGAACAGTTTATGGTTTGGAGTTGTGCTTCTATGGCTGAGCAGCTGTTCATCCAGGTTAACCTTTTTAAATTCAACCGTTACACCAGCAGCTACCGGCACGGTCTCATTTAAAAAGGACAAAAACAGCAATTACATCCTTCAAGTTGAGGTACGTAATCTGGCTGAGCCGCATCGGCTTACCCCATCCAAAAACATCTACTTAGCCTGGATGGAGGCCGGTGGTCGTCCCGCTCAGAAGCTGGGTCAATTGACGATTTATTCCAAAATGCTGAAAGGTGAGCTCAAAGCAACTACTATTGATCAGCCGGCGGTTGTATATATAACGGCTGAAGTCGACGAGAACGCGGAGTCTCCTGGTGAAATGGTTGTGCTAACAACTAAAAGATAGTCGTACTCTTCACTAACTATTCGCTCTTAGATTATTGCTTGTTCGAGTTATCGTTAACCGACGAATAACTTCACTTGGCGCTATGGATCATTGATCGGATGGTTTTAGACCGACATAGGGTTATTCATGGGACCCATAGACATACCTGTGTCTGAAAGTGGGCAAACTATTATTACCCTTGCGTAGGAATGCCGTAAATCGTTTAGCCATTATTGCCAGTACGCATCAGGATAGTTCTATGTATCGACTCAATAATTGATAAGTAAGACTGTTAAACACTATGCTGACGAATCAAAAGCGGTGGTCAAGTAATAATCAGCTGAAATGTTTCGGAATCCTTTTTCTTCACTGGTATTTATTACACGGACCGGTTTTAAGTTTTGGGCAGGATTCGAATAACGCGCCTTTGCCTAATCGATTGCATGGAAAACACCAGTTTTTTGCTGGTCTACAGTTTCCGACCAACTACACAGCAGGGTATAGCTTTCGCTTTCATCCCCACTTAGCGGTACAGGCGCAGGGGGGAATTGCGACTTCGTCGTTTATACATTTGTTAACGCCTATTGGACTCGACCCCAATCTGAGCCGACTCATGAGTAAATCATTTCGGGGCGGACGAATGGTCAGTTTGGGATTGACAGGGTATACAAAGTCACGCTGGTACGCTGGTGTGTACGGTCAGCACTTACGCTTCTCGGCTCGATCTATTACGCTGGCTGATGGCCTATCAACCTATTTCATGAATGATCTTACTTCGATTGTTTTTTTAAACTCACCCTGGCTTGTTTTTAATTTAGACTCCACGTTTTGGATCACAGGAATCCGCATTGGCCATAGCTGGCAACCCGTTCATTCCCGCTTTAGCTTTGAGGCCGAGCTAAGCATGGGTAAGATTGTTGCCAGTCAAAATACTTTTTCCACAAATCAACTTTGGTTAAATCAACTCGCCACGGACGGGCATTTCTTTTCCCAAATGGACAAAGGTATGGACCAAGAAATTCGGCGATACGGCTTTTTACCCGCCATTACCGTGCTGTTTACGTATCCTGCTTGGTAACGGATAAGATAACTAACAATGTCTATCCTGAATTTATGCAGCGATTGGTATTCGTAAAAAGTTTTAATTAAATGACGTTCTGATCAACTAACCGTCTTTATCGGGCAGACAGGTATATTATAGTGTGTGATTTGATCCAGCCAGATATTAGTGAGACGCGAAATTTAAAATGGTGTCTGCTGTTTGCTTTGGGGGACAAGGTATAATGAATGTGAAACCGGACAAGAGTTATCAAGGCATCCAGATGCTTCGCTGATAGTTTGGGCCAGCTTGTCTACCCGTTGAAGCTGGAAGATACCGGACTCAACAAAATGATGGGCCAGACTGGGCTCCCCAGGGCGATGACGGGCTGCCATAATAACCCGGGCTCCTGCTTGACTTAGCTTGTCCGCAATGGCTTTGGTACCGCCCGTCACTAAAGCCATTTAACCGACCAAATTCTGATACTGATATTGGTTGCTTTCCATCTGATGCATAAGTGTAGATGATTTGGTTCAAACGTTGTACTCAACCCTGTTTATAACTGAGCCTAAATACGCAGTAAGCATAATTTGAGCCATTGGTTAAGTAAGGATTGCCCTACCAACAAGTAAAATCGTTGGCCTACAACTCAATAAGCTTTAGTGTATAATTTTATATTTTTGTATACAAATTAGAGTTTTAAAATAAAAATAGTTAACTAATTTCCATTGTTTGTTTTAAGATTATGAAAGGCTTACAAAGCAAAAGAATTCTGGTTGCCGGCAGTGCAACTGGCATTGGTGCAGCAACGGCAAAACGACTTGGTGAGGAAGGAGTCCGTTTAGTGCTGGGCGACATTAACCTGGAGGGAGTTAACAGCGTCGCCGAAGAGATTAATGCAAACGGGGGTAAGGCTATTGCCATTAAATTTGACCTTGCTGATCCCGACTCGATCACGGCCCTTATCGACTTCACCGTCGAGCAATTGGGTGGCTTGGATGGTATCGCTAATGTAGCCGCCGATCTTTCTAATGAAACAATAGGGCAGGACTTGGATCTGTTGCAGATGCAGTTGCCCATCTGGGACAAGACACTGAAGAGTAATCTGGTTGGTTTTGCCCTTATCATCAAGCAAAGCTTACCCCATCTTATTGCGGCTGGCGGTGGATCGATTGTTAACACGACCAGTGCCGCATCTTGGGTTGGTGAAAAAATTCGGCCAGCCTATGCAGCATCGAAAGCTGGAGTAAATACGCTGACTCGTCACGTGGCCGCCACCTGGGGTAAAGACAATGTGCGTTGTAACGCCGTTAGTCCAGGTGCCGTTTTGAGTGAAACCGCCCTTCGCCAAATGAGCCCTGAATTTCAACAGGCCATGAAAGATGCTATTTCGCTTACTCGGTTAGGCAAACCGGACGATCTGGGTAATACCATCGCATTTCTACTTTCCGATGATGCCCAGTGGGTAACAGGACAAGTATGGTCAGTTAACGGGGGTGGAGGATTCCGGGACTGATGTTTAGTCAAACCGTTGCCCACTTCAACCACCTGAGTGGTGGTAAGCCGCTTTTACAGGATTCTTAGTCTAATTCAGGATGATCAACAGTTCAGATGATGGATAAACTTTTAAAAGTATTCACCATCTGGGTAATTAAAAAAAAACATCTTAATGATAAACCTTATGACTAATAAGCAAGCAGATACCAAACGGGCATTAGTAGTTGGTCTTGGCATTGCGGGTATGTCCGCAGCCATTGGTCTCCATCAGGCCGGATGGACGCCGGTAATTGTAGAGAAGGCGTCTGAGCGCCGGACTGGGGGGTATTTTATCGGCCTTTTCGAGCCTGGTCAAAAGGCAGCCACTCAATTAGGGGTACTTAATGCAATCCATACCCGGACTCCTCGACCAACGGCTACGTACCGAATCGAAGAAGATGGAGAACGGCAGCGTATCGCCGGTTTTCTTGACCAGCCTGAGAAGCCCGAAGTTGTTTTACGTAGTGACGTTGAAGCTGGTTTATGGACGCGCATTGATGGGCAGGTGGAGGTTCGCTTCAATACCAGCCCAACGGCAATTACTCAACAAGCAGATGGAGCCACAGTCACGCTTAAAAATAATGCTACTGGCGAAATAAAGGAGGAGACTTTCGACCTAGTTGTTGGTGCTGACGGAGTACGGTCAACGGTACGCCTGCTTACCTTCGGCCCCCACGAACTTTACATGGATGATTGGGGAACAATTATTTGTGCGTTCCAAATGGAAGACCAAGTACCAGGCTTTACGGATCAAGATGGGCTGTTGGCTTATGAGCCCCGCCGTGCCTTATGGGTATTTCCCTTCTCCGATCGGGCTCCAACGGGCCTATTTATTTATCGCACAGACGACACGAATGCGCAGTTCACCAAGCCCCCAATCGAGGTGATTCGTTCGGTTTTCGGCGACATGGACGATCCTGTAGTTAAGCACGGGTTGGATGCACTTGCTAAAGCTCGTAACTTTCTCTTCGATAGCGTTAATGTGGTTGATATGCCCCATTGGGTAAAGGGTCGCGTAATCGTTACAGGAGATGCGGCGTGGTGCCTGACACTTACCTCCGGTATGGGTACATCGGCGGCTTTACTGGGGGGGGCAGAACTGGGCAAGGCCGCTGGTGAACACCCGAATGATCTGGAGGCCGCTTTAAGGCATTGGGAGTCACAAATGCGACCATTTATTGACAAACAGCGCATTCCTGCTCTTTTGAAGCGTCAGGCTTTTGTACCAGCAAACCGGTTCGTGCATTGGCTTGTTTCCGGCCTTATGTTGAAGGGGGGGAGAAAACTGGCTGAGGTCGAGCATAAACAAGCCTCCAAAGAGTGGAAAAATGCCGCTGAGCATCATCGCAATCAGTTTGGCTGATTGTTTAGTTGCCACTGGAGTTTACGTTTGGTAGTAAGCTTCAGTGGTAATTAGGTGTTAATAATCAAGATAACTCTTTTACCTATTAGATAGCCAGCGAACTGGCCATGCAACAGTATACCGAATATTTTTTTCAGGCAGTTAACTGGAAGCTGTAAAAATACGATTCTTGCTTAGTAGGGCTGTGGTAATTCAAGCTCGAATGTTTACGTCGACTATTATGCCAGATATATAGGTACTCGAACGTGGCCAACTGGGCCCAGCCTGCGGCTGAAAATCTACATGGTTCACCAGCTTACTTTTGAAGGTCTAAAAAAAAGCTCTCGGCCACCGCATTATACCGGCAATTGCTTTTGCGACCGCCGGGCGGCCCCGTCATACTTTGCACAATAGGTAAGCCCTTCAACTGATCCCGGATTTCTATGAAGGCGTACTACACCCCGCGATCCTGATGGAAGAGAAATTGCCATTTATCTCTTATTTCAAAAGCAGATACATTTACGCTCCTTCGTCTCAAGCACGAGCCTTTACCGATATGCTTTTTGTTATGTTACTAATCCTCAGTCCGTAGGTTTTTCTATATTGGCCTGTTAAATACAGTATAAGTTCTAATAAGCCATACTGGCTTGGCAACAAAATGGAAATCGATCATCTTTTTGTCTTTAGTGCTAACCAAGGACAAGAAGCCAATGAGCTGCTTGAGTTCGGCTTTGTTGAAGGCAGCAGCCGGGTTCATATGGGCCAAGGTACTACCAATCGAAAATTCTACTTTGACAACTTCTTTCTCGAACTGCTGTGGGTCATTGATGAACAGGAAGTAACAAGTGAGCTGGTGGCTCCGACGAAACTATGGGAGTGATCTCGTTTTGCCAGCAGCCAGCTCTCTCCGTTTGGTTTGTGATTAGAAAACACGGCGGATACCGACTATCTTTTTGCAGCTAGTATTCAGTATCAACCAGTTTATTTCCCAGCTGGCCTGACCATCGATGTTGTTACGAACGAGTCCTGTCCGAGTTTACTCTGGACTTTTAGACTTCCCTTCAAAGGCAGCAAAAAGAAGGCCGATGAGCCCACTATTCACCGGAATGGCCTTAAGTGCTTAACCAAGACGGAGTTTATCCTACCTTATAGCCGTTGTGCTGAAGCATTTACCAATCACTTTTCAGATGAATCACCCATCGGGTTTGCAATGGGTAATGATTACCAACTAATTCTAACGTTCGACAACCATCAACACAGAAAGCAGCATCAGTTTAGGACCTTGCCAATCACTATAAGATATTAATGGACTTACTACGGAAATTATCTGAAATAGAAACGCCATTTCGTCTCAGGTTGGTGCCTTTCGTGAGCATAAGTAAATGTTACTCGATTTGACGCTTTTAAGGTAAATGCACGGTTACTTTATATACTATTGGATCTTAGGGTAGAAGTCGCTCATTGTCCATCACCTGCGCAATGCAACGCTTTTGTGCCTATACTCGGTCTATAAAGGTGATCAAGCAATTCAACTAAGCGCTTATGAAAAATGCATTGATCTTATTGGCCTTCCTGGCAGCGACAACTAGCTGTAAAAAAAACGAACCTGATCCATCGGGTCCACCGGAGATCAATCAGGCGAACCGAAGTGTTTTAACATATACAACCAATTTCCCAGGCACCTACCAAGTGACCGACTACGATGCCAACGGCATACCGACACGGGCCAACGTGTCCGTCTTTTATCCATTTGGCGTTACGCCAACCGGTACCTATACCAGTTCAGTTAAGCTGGAATACGACGCTCGGCTACGAGTAAAAAAAACGGTCCAGATCTTTAATGAACTGGGTAATCAATCGTGTTGTCCTGGTAGCCCACCCGTCACTGACCCTGACCGACAACTAATCAACCAATACGAGTACCAAGGCAACACCAACAATATCACCCGTGAGATTGCCTATACCGTCAATGCTAAAACGGGTGAGAAATCCGTTGTTTCCGAGCGCTTCCGAACCTTCACCGAGTCGGGCTTGCTCACTCAGGAGAAATTAGGTACTAAGCCGGTTTATGAGGCGAGCTATGATCCGTATGATAATCCGTTAACCGAAACCCTATACGCAGCCAATGGAACACCAGCGGTTAGCCGTCAATGGGACTATGTATTCGACACCAGCCATCGTATTTTGAGCCGACGCATCAAAAACTCGGTGTTGTTTGAGAACAATACGTATGACAACCAAGGGCGAATTATACGGCGGGTCACCAATATGACCGTCATGACACCCTTCAAACCCAGCTATGATATGGGGCGATTGATTGATTATCGTTTTGACCGGCATGAGGAGCGGAGTGATATGAGTTTTATGTTTTTTCAGTTTACGGGCCAGTGGACCCAACAGCCACCGCAAGTGCTCACCTACACCTATGCAGGCGAGGAGACGCTGATTGTCAACACCGCTTATACGTTTTGGCAAAACAAGGCGGGCATCGATCAACCCCAATTCGATTTTGATCAGATTCCTAAAGAGGAGCTGATCTCGATTAAGGTTACTAAATGGCATCTCAATAAATGGGACAAGGTCAATCGGGAGGAGTTTACGCATGCTTATGTCAGTGACCGATTGAAGCCTGAACAGCGGGGTACTATCTATGCCAGTGATAGTGCGTATTCATATGATGAGCGAGGTAACTTGGTGGGCAGTGAAGGCAGTCAAACCAACTTTTATGATATGCTCCCCACCAAAGTCAATGCATTTACAGCCCGGTACAAAAACTTCTGAGAAGCGATAAGTCAAGTTAGATCCGGACCTCAGGAAAAGCCTGAGGTCCGTACTGTTAACAAGGAAGTCGCTTTCGGTTCAAGGCGGCAGATAAACCCGCCTGGTAGACCGGATTAGAGGCTGATTGATTGGCAAGAGCTTGTAAAAGCTATGATCGACACAAGAACCACCGTATAGGTCCTCGCTATAACCATATCCCAAAACGCCGAATTATAAATACGCAAAATACTCCTCGTCTCAGGTATGAGGGTATTTTAAGATTGATGCAAAGACCCCGTTTACTGTCTAGCTGGCGAGCAACAACTTTCGTACTTTTCTTCCCAAACTACGAAAGCGAAATAGAATAGACCCGCAACTTTGTGCTTCTGCTTTGGTCATCCCATTAGTCGAAAGCTTATATTTATCCCTCAGCTAATCATAAGGCCACTTTAAGGACACGAGTTGAATCAATAGTAATCTTTTGGCCCATACATATCCAGACTGAGCAAGTAATGGTAGGATGACTTGAAAAGGCTGGTCAAAAGTCAAACCTAGCGTAGAATGCAGCCCCAAATCGCATCTGTGAACCAAGCGGACGATCTTACTCCTTTTTTAATCTCATACCATGAGCCATCGACTACGTCACTATCTGACCCACTTTATCGAGTTAACTGATCCAGAATGGCTCGCTTTAGAGAAACAGTTGACCATCAAGACAATCCCTAAAAAGGGATTTTTAGTCCAAAAAGGGCAAAAAACAACCCAAATTGGTTTCTTACTCAGTGGATCTTGCCGGGTTTTTTATGATAAAGGTGGTGAAGAATGGACCACCTATTTTTGCTTTGAGAATAGTTTAGTGGCCGCCTACATGAGTTGCATAACGGGTCAGCCCAGTACACTCTCGATTCAAGCCCTGGAAGACTGTCAACTCTTGGTCTTTGAGTATCAAACCTTAACCGCTCTTTACCAGCAGTTCCCCGTTTATGAAACATTTGGACGGAAACTGGCGGAGTATTTATTCATGGGTTTAGATGTTCGATTAGCCGAACAACTCATACTCAGTCCCGAGGAGCGGTATCTAAAGTTTCTGGGTTCACCAGCAAAGCGCAAAATTATTGAACGTATTCCTCAGCAATATATAGCCTCTTATTTAGGCATTACGCCTGTCTCCTTAAGTCGCATTCGACGCCGAATCATTCCGTCTTAATTCCTTATCTTTTGTTAAGTGTTTGAGCTTGAGTACCCCTTTACCTTTGTTTCGTACTTAGAACAAACCACTTACGCCCATAAAAACGCTCTTTAAATTCGAAGAAGCTGCTCAGTTTGCCCTTTCTATTGTATTGTTTAGCCAACTGCCCTTCGCTTGGTGGACATTTCCGGCTCTGTTTTTACTACCTGATCTAAGCATGCTGGGTTACTTAATCAGTGCCAAAGTGGGGGCTTTCACTTATAACTTGGTTCATCACAAAGCCTTAGGCATTGCGCTAAGTTTTGCCGGCCTGTTTCTAGGAAATAATGAGTTGATGTTCGCGGGTATCCTCCTCTTCGGTCATTCGTCGCTGGATCGAGCGATGGGGTATGGGTTAAAATATGACAAAGGATTTAACTATACTCATCTGGGTGAAGTAGGCCTTCAAACCAAAAAGAACTCTAAAAATATGGTGGTTGCCTAGCAACCAACCACCAAGTTGTCCATTTGGGCGCTTTGATCATCAAGGCTGTTGAAATTAAATAGGACTATAAGGGTCATGCCAATTGGTGTGGCCTTTCTGTTTTTATCCCTTCTTTCGTAGTTATGTACCAGCTTTATATACCGTTGGTGTGGTAGGAAAGGACTCCCTTCAGCAGCAGATACATGAATGCTCTTTCGTCTCACTTTGGGGAGCCATCAACCGCACTAGTAACCGAATCGCCCACCTGGCAAATAAACAGTAATCAATGTCCATGACTTTACGTTTGCTCCGGGGGCAAAGCGGCTTAGTTGACCGCCCAGAAAACGGTTGGATCGCTGGTGTAATGAGTAACTATTGTCACTAATTTGCCCCTTTTTATTTGAGTGGCCCGTTGTGCGTTATATGATTTTAAGGGCACCAACCGGACATAGTGCAAAACCTTGCCTTCCTGTCGGGTCTCTAAATCCCGCTGGCTCGTCAGGGGACGCTCCAACTGGTAGAGGTTTTTGGCCATGTAACGGTCGAGGTAGTCAACTTTAGTAGCACTGACCTTATGATTCCAGTTTGCCGTGGGATTGAGTAGCAACGGCCGCCCTTCGATCAACCGCTGACGAACTTCGCTAATGCTAAGTAGTTGACCCGCTTCATTCATAAGGTAAGCAGCTTGCGTAGGGTCCATATACAGCCATTTACGTATACTGGGTACATACACACTGTTGATCACATGACTGTCAGAATCACTGGTATCCTTAGGCAGACAGCCCACAAAGTGAGATCGGAAGCCCATCGCCAGATAAACCTCGTTCAACACCGTCGATAAGCCTCGACAATTTAACCCCCGAGCCTGTTGCTGGCACACAGTCAGTAAGTCTTGAGCATTACGGGAGACCGGATTTTCGTTATTCCCATCGTGAGGAATCCGATCATGCACCCACTGCATCAGATTGATCACCTTCGAGACATCACTGCCCTGACCGGCGATAGAATCAAGTTTGTAATCGTGCCGCAAGGCTACTAACTGCGGTTCATCGGCCGACTGGTAGGTGAAGCCAAACCGATCCGTTCGACTTCTGGGCGAATGATATGTATCCTGTTGTAGGATGAACCGATAATCGCCCCGGCGTCGTATCAATGCCAGCTGTCTGACAAATTCTTTGTCCGTACGGGCATAGGCCAAATCGGGATCGGTCAGCGCCTGTCTATAATTTTTATACCCCGCAGCTACCGCTTTTTGGAAGGCCCTAGTCGCTCCCGCTTTATCCTTGAGTAAGCCATAAAGGCAGGCCTGGCCATAGAAAAGATCGGCGGGTAACCCAGCAAATTGCCGTTTAACGGCTTCATTTAATTGCGCATAGATCTTATACCAGTCGTCACAATGCTCGATTGCTTGTCGATACTGCTTATGGGTCACTAATTGATTGATCACCTTATTCTGTTCAGCCGAGTAAGAGCGAAATTCGTTCTGCGGTGAGGTTGTTTGCCCAACAGCATGCCAGGTCAGCCAGATCATAGCCAGCCCAATTAATAATGAACGCATCATAATAAGTTGAATAGAGGGTTGTTTCAATCCAGATGCACGCGTTGAGTGGCTGGTTGCTTGGGGCGGCTAAATATTATCATTTGGATTGGATCAGGCGGGGCGTCATTTTCCCCGGTCAACTAATGATTCGTCCCGCTTCAATCTTGCTTGCGCTGCTTACAGTAGCGGCAACAGTAGGCGTGAACCAGGACGAATAAACCGGCTAAGATAACGATCCTGTTAAGGGTCGGGCCGATTGGCTTTGGAGACCAGGTAAACCCAGGTACACCATTCGGGCTGGCTACCGGACCATGAATAGCCAGCCCGAATGGTTACGGTGCAATCGGCTGGGTCATCTCGGAATTGCGTACCAAAATGATGTACTGGAAGTAATCCGTGATCGGCCGGTGAGGATCAAACTGAAGCTGTTGCGATTTGGGCATGTAAGCCGAGTAGCGGATCCGCAAGGGGGTCGTGCGCGCAAACGACTCCGGTCTGTCCAACGCAAACACCGTTAGGGTGTTGGCCTGAGTAGCCGCCCGCATCGTCTTAATGCCTTCTACCTGCATCAGGGGCCCATCATTGTTGAATTGATTCACTCGGCTATACCGATGCCCTTTATCTTGCCAGTCAGGGGGAAGAAACTGGGTAGGCATCATCATGTAGGAGTCCAGATAGCTGCAGCTTAGCGAGACCAGTTTGTCATGGATGGCCAGGTCGGATTCCTTCACTAAACAGGCAAACGGTTTGGGAACACCCAGCAGGGGACTTTGCAGCACGTGGAAGAAGCCCCATAGCCCATACAGCTTTTCCCGGCCCAGGCGGGGTAGGAGTGCTTTAAAATTAGCAAACAGGATCGCTTCCCGGTTGGGCAGACTCGTCAGGTAACTCATGTTCAGCAGCCGTTCGTGCAATACCTGCGCCCTAGCGCCCAGGCTCTTGTGGAAACTAGCCGCCAGCTGAGGCCACTGGGCTAACCAGCTGGTGGCCAGTTTGGCTACCAGCCGATCCGAGGAGTCTCGTTGTAGGCTTTGCCAAAGCGATTCTGCCAGGGGAGCAACCGACTCGGGCAGTTTCTCTTTACCCAACAGCGCTACCAGTTCCTGGGCTACCAGTGGTTTATCCTGGATGCGGTCAATACCGACCCAGCGAATTCGTCGATTCCTGGGTAACCGCTGATTCAACGCCCGGACCCGGCGAAGTTTAGTCAAGTAATCTTGATTGGCCCACTGAGCCGTCTGAGCAATCCAGCTCCGGAAGACCAGTTGCAGAGACTTCTCATCACCCGTCTCCAAAAAGCGATTCACATAGGCCGCTTTGGTAGCATCTAGTTCGGCTAGGTAGTAGCGCAGCCCGGTTCGTTGGTTGAGGTGCTTGAGCAAGGCAAAATCCAGGGCCTGCCCTTGCTGAATGCCATGAGACTCGCCCAGCAGAAACAGTTGCTGTTGATAAAATGTGGGCGCAAACAGCGTAAAGTTTTCCGGCTGGTTCAAGCGGACTGGCTCATGGGGCAGCCCGCCGTAGGCTAAACTGTCGGACTGAGCCCAGACGCTGGTCATCGTCGTGGCCAGCGCCAACAAACTTGCTACAATAAACCAGAGGGCGAGATACGGTAAACGGTAGGGCATGGGTGTAGTTAATAAAGTGGTCTAGTAAGTAGCTGGGCTTGTTGATAAACAACTGAATGGACCCAAAACTCAGGGCTTGTGTCCAGGCCGCCACCGGGTAAAGCAAGCTCAGCGGTGCTGGTGGCTACTATGGGGACTGGCGACGCTGTTCATCGCACAAACCTACCCAGGCAATGAGCCCCTTGGCAAGGCCGTCAGCCTCAACTACGGATTTTAGGGCCTCAAGCACCACGGGTCCGCGGGTCCGCGCGCCTAAACAGCCGTCAAACTTGCCTCAACCGCGACTAGCGCTTATTTTTGTTGCTTACCGTTACCTGCTTGATGCCAGATCCTGCGCCAATCTTGCTGTCGTTTCGGCTGCACCGACAGTGGAAGCCCGTTTTAGGGTTGACCCTGGCGGGGGTGCTGCTGTATCAGATTACAACCCTGCAGCGGGGGGAACACCATGAGTTTGCCCCCCTAACCCAGGGGCATGTCTGGCCCTATATCAAAATGTTTTTTGGCTATTATTACGGCTTCGAACTGCTGTCGTTATGGCTGTTTATACGGCTGGCGATCGGCTACCGTCGGCTGTTTAAGTTGTACACCTTGCCCCCGACGTTAAAGGCTGTACTGGGTTATCAGCTGTGGTGTCTACCTTTAATCCTGGGGAGTATTCTGCTCATTGGCCCCCTAACTAACTCGCTCCGCTACCTGGTCTTTTTCTACCCGCATTACCGATGGTCGACCTACTTTCCCGACTACGTTTTGACCGGCCACATGTTTCTCAATTACAGTTTACCTTTTCTGCTGGCGGGCTACGGTCTGATGAATGGCAATCTGTTGCTGGATTACCGGGACTACCACCAACGACGCTTTGAAAGGCTTCATCAGCAGACCTTGCAGCAAGCCTCTAATCAGGAGCTAGTGATGTCGGACAAGCCGGCTTACCCGACATCAATACCGGGTAGTGACGTGGAGGGAGAAGGGCGGGTATTGGTCGATGAGATCTGGTACGTGGAGGTCGAAAAGAAGCGTTACCTGGCCTACACCGATGGAAAGACTTACCAGCTGAGGGGGACGCTAGGGGACCTGGAAGCGATCCTGGACCCCCAGCAGTTTTATCGCATCAACCGGTCAGTGCTGCTGAATTTAGCGTATATGAAGAACTACACGTACTGGGAGCACGATAAATATGTGGTCCGGCTGCGGGATGGGAAGACTGAATTTATCATGCAACGCAGCCGACTCAAAGGGCTTCGGGAGCGGCTGAATCAGGGCAGTTAGTAGGGGAGGTCCGCAAACTAACTAGGTAAAGAGTTCACTAGAGACGCTGATGGTCTTTAGTCTATTATATGTCATGTATATCAGCATTTTTTGAGATGAAGAGGGCTCAACTCGCCAGCGAACTTCTCAGCTGGCTCATCGAGCACACCCTTCGGCCAAATCCATTTCCTATACTAGCTTAATATGTTTACTTCAGGGTCAGCATCACCCGAGGAATCCACTCATCTCTAGTGGTTCGTTAAGTTCCCTAACCCTCAACATGGTAAAGCCCTTTAATACGGATTCGATTTAATTCCGCGTTGTAAACTCATGGTAACTCTAATTTACCGACTATGTACCGATCAACTATCCTACTGGTCTTCTTTATTTTAGGCGTTAGCTTCTGTCCGACTATGGTTTAAGTCACATAGGCCAGAGGTATACCCGTATGCCGCCCACCAGTCTGTAGTTACCCTTCTAACCATGAGAAACAACACCTTTAGACATGGGAAAACTACTTTTTGTGTTTTCCTATTACTTTTTCTCTCATCTAACGCCTATTCGCAAGCCGATTCGGTGCTAATCATCAAGAGGGTATCTCCAAGAACACCCGCCCTAAAGCTGGATATCCCGTTTCTGGATTATCCCTACCAACGAGATGCCCGCCAAACGACGGGGAATTTTTTTAAAGGGTATACCAACCCCAGCATGCAGCAATCACTGGCGTTGGCTACTGATCTGTATTCGTCCGCTCACTTTGGCCTACAGAAGGCCGTTGAACCAATTGGAAACAAAGCCGTCCGGACCATTGCGAAGGTATTTGCCCTCTTTGCTACCGATTTTATCCTTTCCTACGCCCCCGGGGGTGATGGATGGCTGCATGAAGAATACCACCGAGCCGTACTAGCCCGCCATCATACCCCTAGTAGTAACGATATGAACAAGTTTCCGATAGGGGCTGAAACGGTCAGCGTGAGCCATATCACGGACGAGGATCTGGTCCGCTTCAAAGCCGAAAGTCCCCCTGATTTTATCCGATTGCCCATTGCGGGCATCGAAGGGCAATACCTGTTGGTGGAGCGGTTACAGCGGTATAATTTTTTTTATAAGCAAAATCAGCCGCATGAGTTTCAGTATTGGTTATCCGTACTCAATTCAATCCTGTATGTGAAGACAAGCTCCGACCCCAAGCAAGTCGACCGACTGACCGATGAATTGAATGCCAACGAGCCGGACGTACGAACCCGTGATTTTACCGGCCTTGACTTCACGGCGTGGGCTTATGACCTTTTCCGACCGACTGAGCCCTATGCCAATCGGGGTACCCATCCCCTGGGGAACGGCATCAACCGCTACCGTAAGACGACTGATTTGACGGCTGAGGAGCTGGCGTACCTAAAAAAACAGGGTAATCTGCAATGGCTCAATGTGCTTTCGCCCATGATGGTTGGCGTCAGACGCATCAACATTAGCTCGACTTTATCCGGAAATATTGCCATGCAACACTGGTTGACGTCGTTCGGCAACGATATTGCACTAAAAATTTTTCTCCGTAAAGAGAGCCCATTTAAAGACATCAATGCGGTTTTCACGGTGCATAATTACCATAATTTCAGCCATTATTTTCCAGCGGTGGAAGCTGAATTAGTCGATGTTGCGCTGGGGTCAACCAACCGGAGCTGGCTTTTTTCGCCGAGAGTCTTGCTGGGCCTGCAACCCTATAAGCAACAATTTACTACGTCCAAATCCGCATTTCTGGGTTTACTGGGTGGCCGGCTAGATGTCAGGCTCCATAAAAATATGTTTCCCTATCTTGACTTTGCCCTAAAAAGTGATGGCTGGGTAGGAGGCAACGAATTTTTGGGCCCTAATTTCAGTTGCCGGCTGGGGCTTTCCTGTCGGGTTTTTGACTAAGCCAGGGTCGCTTTAGGGAAAAGAGTGCCGCATTCTATTCTTGGTCCTCTCGCTCCGGCAGCCCGGCGCAACGGCCGGTAGGGGAGCGGGACCGTGCCGGGAGCCCGGGCCAAATCGGCCACTCCGAACTATAGCCCTTCGCGTTTGACTATCCGTCATTTGCACTAAGCTGTATAAATAGAGCGTTTGCTGAGATGTCTACACAGTAGCTATTTCGCCCCTCAGCTACCATAGATTCAGTGACTGTTGCAAAAGTCCAGACCGGCTCAGATTGACATCGGACATAAGCCCATGACAACCCCTTGTGTGCGTAAAAATTACTGCTTTCACTTACCAGTTCCAGTCAGTACCGACTTTTGCTACGGCGCGGCGGACCATAGCCACTAGACTTATGTTATTCAACTTTTTAAAGATTATGCGTGTCTTAGTTAACCTTAGAACGATTTCTTAGATATACAGAAGATAATAACGAGAGCGATGGAAAGAACGCCAAATCCACCGGCAAAAACGTAGCGGTAGAGTTTTACGCACTTTGCTTGTTGGGCATCCGTTAAGACAAAATCAAATTGGCTGATGACTAAAGGCCTTAGAATTTGACGGTAGAAGAAATAAGGGATGGCCCCCGTGAGTAGGGAGGTTGTACAATATCGAGATGCAAGGGGCCTACTAGTTTCGCCAGTACCCCTCCCGTCAGAATGAGTATAGCCATGTAGTACAAGTACAGGGCGGCCAAGAATCGCCAGAAACCAGTTTCTTCCGCTAATTTTGGTGCTATCTCTATAGCAGCGTCCAAATAAGCTCCCTGCTGAAGATCAAGAAGAAAGGGCTTAAGATTGACCATTACTGGTTGTTATATAAGTGGCAATGGGTTAACCTTAAAATGACCTATATCCTTGGCAACATAACAAATGCTGTAGATCGTCCTAACTACTTTTTAGCTGGATTAGCCGGTAGCGCCCCGGTTGCCGAATAGCGGTAATTCATTTTGTAATCTTCTCCCGGCATTCGGATTAGGTGCTTTTGGTTCACCGCTACCGTTTTCACTACGATCGTCGAATAAGCAGTAGCCCCTGTCTGCTGATCGCGAACAAAGACAATGTATTCCGCTTCTTGAGCCGGTACGAGTAAGACTTCCGACGCATTATTTGGTGGAACGGACCCTGGCGTGGTTAGCCCCCAGGCGTAACTGTACCTGCCCGATCCACCAATGGCTTTGGCCTGAATAAGTTGTTTACCAGTAGTAGCATCACCACTCACCTCCGTGGTGACCTTAACCTGAGCCAATAATGCAGTTGAGCTGACCAAGCCCATTAAAACCAGAAGCGTACGCATGGTGTATTTCATGGTGACACGAGTTTAAAAGAGTAAAGCGCTAGAAGAGAAATTCTTCGGTTAAATAAATGCAATAATGTACGCTAAAGTACGAAGTGGCAGGCTAACTACTGGTTGAGTACTTGCCGAATAAGCGATGCGCAAATCTCTCCTCGTCTCAGGCGGGAGCCTTTTTTGAGAATAGGTAGATAGCTTATAATTAACTGCAAAGCCACCAATCGCTTACTATTTTCAAGTTGTCAGGTCCGTACCATTGGCGTTACGGATTCGTTTAACGGCTCAACGGGTAATCCTTCTAGAAAAGAAAGTAGATCGATCAGCTGACGGAATGAGTTTGAAGCAAGATTAACTAACTGGCTAGGCAAAGGCATTCGTCCGTCAACCGCTAATTTTTCAGTTAGCGGTTGACGGACGAATGCCTAAATTCGTTTACAGTGCCCATAACGATGGACTTAACCAGCCGTTGATCGCCAGTAAACCAATCAGATAGCCGCCCGTTAGCAAGAGCAAAACAAAATACCCTTTGAGCCATTTACCGGCCGGTTTGGGCCAGTGCTGAACCAGCAAATAACTAGCCACTCCGAAACAGAGCGCAAACACCCATAGACTGCTAAAAATAAACCAGGAATCCGCTGTGGCCGAGCTGCCCACGATGGTGTGCCGATCATACTGGGTAAACAATCGATATAAGGCCGCCAGAAATACCCCACTGCCTACCACCGGTAGCAGCCGATAGCCCCAGGCAGGATAGCTCCAGCCGGCCCCCTGAAAGCGGCCCCGTATCCCCTGGATCAGCCAGATCGGGCCGGCGATCAGCCCGCTTAGCAATAGGGCTAAACTGATTAACAACAAAATAATGGGCATCCAGGCCCCCGCCCAGGAGACCTGCTGGTAATATAGCCCCCCTTCCATTATAGCCCGGTTGCCATCCGAATCCGTGACCAGCGCCACGGTTGGGTGATGGTTCCAGGCTCCGCGAAAAGTCGTCGGCCCTGTGGCCACTAAGGGGAAACGCCCGCCCAGCAATTCCCGCTCGATGAGCGTGTCGCCCTGCTGCTGCAAGCGGAAGCTGTGCTGAAGACTTTCCAAAAAGCCGGTCACCAGATTTTTGGGACTGGCGAAGCGGTAATACCCTACATAAGGACTCACCACTTGCGGATCAATGGGCCTGGCTGCGACCGTCGAATCCGAAGCGGCCTGGGTCAGGAATGCCTGAATCAATCGCTCGATGGGATAGAGATTCTGATGCACATTAATGGCGCAGGCATAGCCAATGCCGAGCTGCCGATTGTAGCCTAGCGAAGCCATAAAGGCCCCAATACTACCCGTATGGCCTTGAAACAGAACGCCATTCGCACCCTCCCAGGACGCATTGCCGAGCCCATACCCCTGGAGTAGACCAGCCCGGGAAGCCAGGGTCGTATGAACCCGTTCGGTTTGGCGCAAAAGCTCCGCCGACAGAAACGCGTTCCCCTTGTCCCCTTTCCAGTCCCTGAGGTAGGCTTGCAGGCAGTTGGCCAGATCAGCGGCTGAAGCTTGAAGCGACCCATTGCCTCCCTGGTAAAGTGGCACGAAAGCGGCCTTCCGGAAACTGTTTCCCTGCCAATAATACCCTTGGGCGTAGCGCTTGCCGGGTTGCTCGCGCAGGGCTACACTACTCGTGGCCATGCCTAACGGACGTAGCACGCGTTGATCGACGTAGCTGTCCCAGGGCATACCGGAAACTTTTTCAATCAGGTAGGCGGCTACGTTGTAGCCGGGATTGGCGTACGAGTGCCGCTCACCGGGCTTCCAGCGGACGCGCAGGGAGGATGCGAAGCGTTGAATCGCGGCCAGTCCCCGCTCGTCCACCGGGTCCAGATTCGCCGACTGCCCTGGTAGCTTGTCGCCAAATCCGGCCGTGTGTTCCAGCAGGTGGATAACGCGGACTGGATTCGTCGCTTCCCAGGGATTGTCAATGGGTAGCTCGGGGGCCAGATTGCGCACCGGATCATCCAGGCGCAGTTTCCCCGCCTGAACGAGCTGTAAAATACCCAGGGCCGTAAATAGCTTGGTCACCGAGCCCATCCGGAATAAATGCGCCGAACTGACGGCTTCTTTTTTGTCCACATCGGCCAGACCCAGGCCACCGGCAAACAGCACCGAGTCCCGGGTGGTCAGCACCAGCATCAGGCCCGGGATCCGCTGCTGTTCCATCACCCGGCGGAGCGTGTCGGTTAATTGCGCCAGGGTGCGGGGCGAAGCGGGGGATTGGCCGTGGGCAGTCGAGCCGATTAACCAACTGCATAAAATGAGCGTAAACAGGAAGCGAATTAGCATGAGGTAGACAGTAGGTAAGGATGAAACAGGATTAATCGTAGTGAGACCGAATCAGAACCCGGCGGTTTTGAGCGCGAAGCGCCGGGGCTGAATCAAGAATAAGCGGTTGCTCGTCCCCCTCCCATCGTCCGCGCAACTGAGCCGGAGCAATCCCCTGACGGGTTAAATGGGCAATGACCACGCGGGTCCGGTATTCGGACAGGGTTCGGTTGCGTACCCGGTCGCCAACCCGGTCGGCATGGCCGATGACCTCAATCCAGCCCGGCGGGGCCTTCTTCCAATAGACCAGCACACTGTCCAGTTGCTGAAGGCTGGCGCGGGTGAGTCCGTAACTACTCGGTCCAAACAACATGGTAAAGGGGGTCACCAAAGCGGCTGCGGTAGCGTTCGGCCGTTTTTCTGGTGGCAACCGACCCGCGACCGATCGGGCGGGCGGGCGATCAGCCCAAGGCGGACCGGTTGACCCCCGTTTTGGCCTAGCCAGCCAGGACCTTTTGGCCCTAGAACCGGGCGGTATACCCACTGTAGCCCCCGGTTGGCGAGCAGGACTTAGTCGGGATGGCGGGTGAAGATAGGCCGTCGGAATCGGCTCCCCGGGCTCCCGCAGCCACCCAAACCAGCGAAGGGGCTGGTCGGGCCGTTCCCATCGCAAGGTGATCCGTCCTACCTGAATCGCGTTAAAATAATCAATCCGGATGGGATACGTTTGACCCGCTACCAGCTGAATCTGCCCCTTAAAACGGCTGTAGGGGCTCAAATGCCATTCATTGATGAGGAGCTGCTGGCCCACCCATAGTTTTAGGCCATCATCAACCTGACAATAAAACGTATAGGGACCACTCACGGGAGCTCTCAATTCACCCGTCCATCGAATCGAGTAGTACGAGCCCTCCAGTTCCGGCAGCGGAGCGCGCGTCGACCAGTCAAAATGAATCGTGGTATCGATGCGCGTCTGCACCTTTTGCTCGAAGGTAGTGCCTCGGTAGTAGTCCCCTTTCAGCCCCCCTTGTGCCCACAGGGGGAGGCTGAGGAGCATTCCACCTAGGGTGGTGGTCAAAACATGGCGTGGTTTGAACAGCATGAGCTAGGGTTGCAGGGCTTCGCCAATGGGTTGACCTGTTGTGCCACTGGGTGGCAACATGCGCAGCAGCACACTCAGCGTTGGAGCAATGTCAGATGGGCTCGTGCTGCGCCGGGTTTCGCCCCGGCGAATGCCCCAGCCGTAGAAAATACAGGGCACCTGCCGGTCATAGGTATACGCTGAGCCGTGGGTGGTGCCCATGGGCAGGCCGACAAACCAGCCGGGCTGGTAAATCAGCTGCAAATCCCCACTGCGCCGGGCGTGGTAGCTGTTTTTGTATAGGTTCAGTTGCCCATCGGGCAGGTTGGCCTGCGCCAGCGCGCGCAAGTTGATGACATCGGCTACGCCAGGGATTTGGGTCAGGCGCTGCTGGAGCGCCTGCTGAACGGCGGATACGGATAGTTTTTTTTCCCGCATCAGGGCCTGGTCCAGATACAGCTGATCGTTCATGTTGGCCATCTGGACGTAGTTACCGGGTCCAAAGGCATCCAGCAGGAATTGGTTCAACGTCTGGCTCAATTGGCGTGGATCGATTAGTCCCGCTGGCAGGTGGTGCGCCTGCCAGTAGGCGGGCACGTCCATCACCCCATGATCACCGGTCAAAAAAACGGTGTAGCCGTCCGGCCCTACCCAGCTATCCAGGGCCTTTAGTAAGTCCGCCAGCTCCTCATCGAGCCGCAGGAAAATATCTTCCTGTTCCACCGAGGTGGGCCCGAACGAATGGCCCACCTGGTCCGGGGTGGAAAAACTAATGGCCAGAAAATCCGTGGCGGGCCCTTTGCCCAAATTCTCCCCCTTCAAGGCGGCCAGCGCCATCTCTTTGGTTAACGTGTTGCCCCAGGGCGTGTACGTCAACAGCTCAAATACAGCGCCTGCAGGGCCTGCCATTTCGTAGGGAAAGCTGGAGGTCGACTTCCCCGGCAGCTTATACTCATAGGGTTGATCATCCGCCGTGCTTTCGGTGTATTCGGCCACGGGCCGCAGGGTCTTCCAGCCCCGCTGGCTGTATTCGGCGGGTAACTTGCGGGCATTGAAGGCCTCCACCCAGGCGGGCAGCTGGGGCTGATAAAACGAGCTGGTCACCCAGGTGCCCGTGCGGCTGTCAAACCAGTAGGCTCCCCGGGCCGAGTGGCCCGCCGAAAGAATGGCACTGCGATCCTTCAGCGCAATACCAACCGCTTTGGAGCGAAAATTGGTAGCCAGCGCCAGCTGGTCGGCGATCGTGGTCACCAGTAAATTACGCGGGGAAAACCGAGCGGGCAGGGCGTTGGGATGACCCACGACGCGAACACTGGTATCTTCAACACAATAGACACCTTTAGCTTTGCTGGGATCATACCAGTCGTTGCCCACAATGCCGTGAATAGCCGGCAGAGAGCCCGAATGAATCGAGGCATGCCCCGCTGCGGTGGCTGTCAGGGCATACTCATACTGCGTATTCTGGCAGGCAAAACCGCCTTTCAGGAGCCGTTTGAAGCCCCCGGCTCCGTATTTTTTTTCGTAGCGGTAGAGAAAGTCAGCCCGCATCTGGTCGACGACAATACCGACAACGAGTTTGGGCGCTGATACGGGTAAAGGAGACGGTTGACGGGCGGGTTGAGCCCAGGAGGTAGTCACGGCTAGCAGGCCAAGCAAATAAACAGGTCGCAAAAACATGTGCGTAAACAGGGTTTATAGGTAGAAAAAAGATATATATAGATTTTCTATATATTGTAGACATAGTGAACCAAACACTGGCCTTCCAGTGCAGCGAAACGTGAACCCGAGTGACGATCTATTTACCCGTAGCTAACCCTTGACTGGGTGATCAACTGCTGGCAAGTGCCCGTTTACGACTAGCGGGCCGACGAATGTAGTCCTCCCGAAGGGCGGGATGACGGACCAGGCTCGTGCTTCGATGGCTACGGGTAGAGCGAAGCCCCTGTAGAAACAGCAATAGCAGCAAGGGGCAAAGTAAGGTAGCCACCAGACCGACAGGAATAGTGAGTCCCCGGCTCGCCAGGAGCCACCCGGTGAGCATGACACTTAAAAAGGCCCCGATCAGCAGGGTGCTGCGCACGGGTTGGATCAGGCCAAAAGCCGCCTTGTCTCGTTTGGTGAACCGGGCCGGATGCCGCCAGAAGCTCCTTCTGGGCAAGGCTCCCTGTCGAATCAGGGTATGCTGGAGGTGACGAACGGACAGCGCCGTAGCCTCCAACCGAATCCGGGCCAGCGCTTTCTCGAAGGAGAGTCCCTGGCTCATCAGCTCTTCGGCCTGGCAGGCCAGGTAATCCACTAACTCGTCGATCAACAGTTCCTGGGTACCCACCTGGCGCAGATGCTGACGCAGGCAGTAGGTTTGTTGCGGGGTCAAGAGGGTCATAAGGTAGAGGGATCTGGCGAAGGGGACGTAGTCAGGGTGAGCGGCAGCTGCATAACCTGATTCATCAACTGGGTGAAATTGGTAAAATCCAGGAGTTTTTGCCGGGCGGTTTGGCGCCCGGTGATCGTTAAGGCGTAGTACTTACGCAGCCGCCCCTCTACTTCTTCGGATTCGGTTCGCACCAGGCCGTCCTGTTCGAGTTTGTAGAGGAGAGGGTAGAGCGAGCCAAAGGTGAGTACGATCTCACCCCGGGTACGTTCTTTGACAGCCTGAGTAATTTCGTAGCCATACATGCGGTCTTTTTCAGCGAGTAAGCCTAGCACAATGGTTTTGAGCGTTCCCCGCAGGTATTCCGACGTTGACGAATCCATTTTGTTGTTTAGTTGCTTGTAGAAATTGTTCAAATATATATAGTTTTTCGATATATACAGAAAAGGTAAATGTTTTTTTTAATAGGAAAGTATCCACCAACCTCAGTAGAGCAGCAATGAACGACCATCAGTTACTTACTGAATGGGAGTCCGGTAATTAAAGCGAATCGTGTTATACCATGGCTAAGTAAGTGTAGTAGTACAGTGTATTCATTGCCATCCGAGTACAGCCATAGGTACTAACTGCCCTACAAAACGCCCGAATTATACATACGCAAATCACTCCTCGTCTCAGATGGGAGCGATCTATGAAAATTCTTAGATTGATCATCAATGGCCAGTTTGCCTTACGCTTACGTTAAATAGCCAGCACGTCTTCCGCTAGTCAAGTCATTTTCTAGATTAAATGAGTAGTCAGTTGTGTTAGCTGTTCATCTAATCGACTCTACTACTTCACCTACTGACTAAGGCTTAAAACGGTTTACGTCATTTGCAGCCAAATCCAGAAAAATATTTTGATTATATTTTTTCTATATACATTTTTCTTATATATATTTGTTTCACAATTGACTGATTATTGTATAGCACTGACATGGACTCAGCGAACCAGGAATTTCTACGGGGAACCCTAAAAACCATTGTGCTGCGCTTACTGGCGCAACAGGGACGTATGTACGGCTATGAGATCACCCAGGCCGTTGAAGAACGAACGGGGGGGGAGTTAACGCTTACGTTCGGGGCGCTGTATCCCGTGCTGCATAAGCTGGAAGAAGAGGGGTTCCTAACCACCCAAACGCAAGAAGTCGATGGACGGCTGCGCAAGTATTACCAACTCACCCTCACCGGCAGTGAGACGGCTGTTCGCAAAGCGAGCGAGTTTGAGCGCTTTGTTCACTTGATGCGGCAGCTCATCGATTCGGCGCCCAACGTAGCCTTTGGCCATTAATCCGTACAGGCACCTCCCCTTCTCTGTTTCTACTATGACCAAATTATCAGCTAATCAACTCGAGCAGGTTACTCAGTACATCCGGCAAACGAAGCCCCATCCCGCTTTACAGGCTGAATTAGTGGATCATATAGCCACTTTATTGGAACGGCAGCTGAGCCAGGGGCACGATTTCGCGGTCGCTTTTGAGCAGCTTACCGGGCGAGCGTCGCCTCAGATTATTCAGGGATTAAGCCACCAATACCAGCAAACGTTTAGCCCTCCCGTTAGCCGGCTAAATCGTCGCCTTAAACGGCGGCCCGCTACCAAACCGTTTTACTACATCTTTCTCTCCAGCGGGCTTACGTTGCTGCTGCTAATGGGAGGCTTTTTGCTGATAATGACTCCGCCATTAGCCTTGTCGGGCGGGGTGTTTGGGCCTACGTGGGCCATTGGGTTGGCAGCTCTGTGCGCCGTCGTAGGAGCCCGATGGTGGTTGAAGCGGCCATCCCCTTCCTCAACGGCTGGGGGTTGAGCGACCCATAGCGGTTCACATCCTAGTTCTCTTCCTCCCTACTTTTGTTTCCAATGGTCTTCCACTATCTCCGGATAGCCCGGCGCCAGCTTTGGCAGCATCGGCAGGTCAACCTCATTAGCCTGCTGGGGTTGTCGCTGGGCCTAGCCAGCGGCCTGATTATCTTTCTGGTCGTCAACTACCTGTTCAGTTTTGATCGCTACCATCCCCATGCTGAGCGCTCTTACTGGATCGTCACCGACGTCATTGGGGAAACCACCATGCCCACCGACGCAGCCCCGCGACCACTGGCCCCCGTGCTTCGGCGTGACTACGCCTTTGTGGAAACGGCCGTTCGGCTGGAAACGTTTTATGGCCGCACCCTAAGCGTGCCCAATGGAAAGGGGGGCTGGCTCAAAAAATTTGCCGAAGCCCGGACCGTCTGCTTTACCGAACCCCAGTATTTCGACCTGTTCGGTGTAGACTGGATCACCGGCAATCCAAAGACAGCGCTGGCCGCCCCTAATACGATTGTACTCAGTGAACGGTACGCCCGCAAATATTTTGCTGCCGCCCCCGCCTTAGGACGAACCCTTCGCTTAGACAACCAGGTAAAATTGACCGTGACGGGTATTGTCAAAGACCCCCCGCCCAACACCCAGCAACGCTTCGATGCCTTTGTCTCCTACGCCACCATACCGGTCCTGGAAGGACCGACAGCGCGGGTCGATGCCGACTGGCAGGGGCTGCAAGCCATGTGCTTTGTCCGCCTACGACCCGGTGCGGATCCCGACCAGCTTCAGCAGGCATTACCCCAAATACGGCGTCGGTACCTAGCCGCTCAGGAAGCCCCCCATTTTGCCTATCAGCTGCTGCCCCTGACGGAGCTCAACCACCAGCGCAGTGGGGAAGCGCCCCGGCCCATCCTATACGCCCTCATCGGTGTAGGCATACTACTGGTGATGGCAGGATGTATCAACTTTATTAACCTGGCGACCACCCGGGCACTCAAACGGGCGCGGGAGGTAGGGGTTCGTAAAGTGATGGGTAGCACCCAGGGGCAGCTCATCGGGCAATTTTTGACCGAAACGGCCTTATTGGTCATTGGAGCAATGAGTGTAGCGCTCCTGCTCACCCAGCTAAGCTTACCCCTGGTGAATCGAACGCTGGCGGCCAACATCGAGATGCTACAGCCTACGCTCTCCATTCTCGATGTCGTGCAGCCCCGGGCTATCGGCTGGTTTCTAAGCCTGCTCATCGGCGTCACGTTACTGTCGGGGCTTTGGCCGGCTTTCGTACTGGCTCGCTTCAAGCCGGCCAAAGCCCTGACGGGTCAACCCCTGCCCCGGCTGGGCCGGGGATTAACCCTCCGACAGGCCCTGATTGGGGGGCAGTTTGTGCTCATGCAGGGCTTTATCCTGGCGGTACTGGTGATCAGTGCTCAACTCCACCACATGCAGCAGGCCACCTGGGGGTTTACCGACAAGTCGGTACTGGTCATTTTTCTACCGCCGCAGGGCCCGGCACCGCTCGCGGCCCTGCGGCAGGCTTGGGAGCAACTACCCGTCGTCGAGCAGGTCAGCTTCGGCAGTGACGTACCCGCATCAGCCTATAACCGGCCTAGTCCCTTTAGTTACCACACGACCACCGAGCCGGAAGCCTTTGAGACCCGGGTCCGGGCCATTGATGCGCACTACCTGTCGGTTTTCGGCATTGACTTAGTGGCGGGTCGAACGGTGCGAGCGATGTCGGATTCGACCGGCCACGATGCGCTAGTGAATGAGACGCTGGTGAAGCGATTAGGCCTTTCCTCACCAGTGGCCATTGTGGGGAAACACATTCGGGTAAAGGGGACCGACCGCACGATTATTGGCGTCGTGCGCGATTTCCGGACTGGCGATTTACACCAGCCCGTGCTCCCCCTAACCTTGGTTGACGACCTACCCCACAGCCGGGTAGCGATGCTTCGGCTGAGCCCCACCGCCTCCGAGCCGACTCGTCAAGCCATTCAACGAGGTTGGGATCGAGTCTTGCCGGCGGAGGTCTATCATGCCGAGATGCTGACCGATCTGATGGCGGGCTTCACGGCCACCGAACGGCTACTAGCCGGACTCGTTCAGGTTTTCGCCTGGGTAGCTATTGGGCTGAGTTGTTTAGGCCTTTATGGACTGGTGACGTTTTTAAGCGAGGCCAAAGCCAAAGAGCTGGGCGTTCGTCGCGTGCTAGGCGCCCGCACCGGCCAGTTGCTGTGGATCCTGGGCCGGGAATTTGGCAAGCTGCTGGGACTGGGTTTTTTGGTATCGGCGCCGCTGGGGGCTTGGGGGCTTTCGGGCTGGTTAAGCAAGTACGCGGACCGAATCACTGTAAACGGGTGGCTGCTGGCCGCTACGCTACTCCTAACGGGCCTGATTACCGCCCTAACCATCGCACGTCAGGCCCTCCAAGCCGTGCGGGCCAATCCCATTCACACCCTACAACGCGGCTAAGTGGGTCGTGGGGCTACGGGCGGGGGGGCACCCGAATTGCGTCGTTGTTTTTATTGGTTCTAATCGCTACTTCCTACTTATGAAACTTCTGCTCGGTTGTTTATTTTTCCTGCTAAGCCTTGTCGGTGCGGCTCAACCCACGATCCATCACAACCTACCTGCCGGACGCTCGACGGGGTCAGCGGTGGAGATTTTATGGGACAGCGCCGGGGTACCCCATATTTACGGCAAAAGCCTGGCCGCGATGTATTACGGCTTTGGCTACGCCCAGATGGCAAACCACGCCAACCTGATTCTTCGGCTTTACGGCCAGGCCCGGGGTCGGGCCGCCGAGTATTGGGGAGAAGCTTATCTGGACTCCGACAAACTGGTGACCTTATTTGATCTGCCCCAGCAGGCCCAGCAGCAGTACGCCCAGCAGCCGGCCGACTATAAACCCTGCCTGGATAGCTTCGTGGCTGGACTCAATGCCTACGCCAAGGCCCATCCCGAGGCCATCGGTGCCGAATTCAAGTCCGTGCTCCCCCTGACGCCTCAGGATGTACTGGCCCATGTCAGCCGGGTAGTTTGGCTGGAGTACATTGGTCGGCCCGAGTTGGGCGGAGCCCGAGTGCTACCCCCCGGTTCGAATGCCTACGCCATTGCCCCCGCCAAGTCGGCCTCTCGGAAGGCCATGCTGGTCACCAACCCGCACCTGGAGTGGACGGATTTATTTCTGTTGTTCGAAGCGCACTTGAATGGCCCCGACTTCATGGCCTACGGAGCGAGCCTGGTGGGCCAGCCGGTGCTCAACTTTGCCTTTAATCGGCAGCTAGGCTGGAGCTTGACCACCAATACCATTGACGCGGCGGATCGCTATGCGCTCACCTTAGATGGGGATGGCTATCGGCTGGATGGCGTTCAGCAAGCGTTTGTGACCAAGGCGGTGACGCTCCAGGTTCGTCAACCCGACGGTCAGGTAAAACCGCAGACGCTTACCTATCGCTACAGTAAGCATGGGCCGGTACTGATGGGTAAAGACGGCAAGACCTACGCCTTTCGGCTGGCCGGATTGCGCAATGCCGCGCTAGCCGCCCAGTTCCACGCGATGGCCAGCGCCCGAAACCTGTTCGAGTTTGAGACGGCCTTGAAGCGGATGCAGCTGCCTATGTTTAACATCATTTATGCCGACAAGGCGGGGAATATCCTGTACCTGTTCAATGGGAACGTCCCCCTCCGCTCGGAAGGGGATTGGGCCTTCTGGCAGGGGGCCGTGGACGGCTCGAAGAGCCAGTACATCTGGACCAAAACGCATCCCTACCGAGATTTACCCCGGGTGCTGAATCCTCCCTCCGGATTTGTGCAGAACGCCAACGAAGCCCCCTGGAGCTGCACCTATCCCATCGTCCTGAATCCTGGTAGCTTTCCTCCGTACATGGCTCCCGTGGTGCCCCTGCGCTTTCGCCCCCAGCGATCCATTAATTTAGTCAAGGACGATGCTTCCATTAGCTTTGAGAAATTGATTAGCGACAAATTAGATACAGGTTTAGAAACGGCGGACCGTTTTTTAGATGATCTGCTGGCGGCCGTTGCCCAGCATCCCGACTCGATCACCCGCCAAGCCGCTTCGGTGCTCAAAGCCTGGGATAAAACCACCAACCGGGATAGTAAAGGGGCGGTGTTGTTTACGGCCTGGTTTGACCAGTTCAATCCCCGCATGGTGGCCACCCGTTGGGATCCCCAGCACCCAGTTAGTACGCCCGATGGCCTTAACGATCCCCAACAAGCCGTTGCCCTACTCGGCAATGCCGCTCGACAGGTGCAGCAGAAATACGGTCGGCTAGATATCCCCTGGGGCGAGGTCAATCGATTCGGGCCCGCTGGCCGGGACTTTCCGGCTAACGGCAGCTCGGAGCAATATGGCATCTACCGAACGATCTACTTTGTGGCTGATCCTCAGCAGCCCCAGCTGAATCGGGCCGTGGCGGGCGACACGTACGTAGCAGTGACCGAATTTGGTGAGCAGCCCCGGGCTCTAGTGTCGCTCAGTTACGGTAACGCCAGCCAACCGGGTCATCCGCATAACGGGGACAACTGGCAGCGCATGTCCGAAAAGCGCCTTCGGGAAGCCTTGCTGGAGAAGCCCGCCATTCAAAAGCAACTGGAGAAACAGGAAATGCTACGGTTTGGCCAAACCCGGTAATCATCGCCAATCGACTTGTTAGCGAGAAGGTCACGTTCACTTATGCTCTAGCCACTCATCCTGTTGCTATAGACAGCTATTTATGAGACTAACCGTACTTCATAGGTACCTGCTACTCGTTCTGCTGGCACAACCGGTAAGGGCTCAGACTGGCTTGATAGGCGATTACTATGTGGGCACCAATTTTGAGCAGAAGGCTTTCTCCCGCATCGATCCGGCGATCAGTTTCAACTGGGACCGACGCAGTCCGGGAAAGGGTCTTTCCCGCTCCTATTATTCCATTCGTTGGCGGGGTAAACTGCGGGCTCCCACGACGGGAGTGTATGAGTTTTATGCCAAAGTAAATGACGGCATTCGAGTTTGGGTGGGCAACAAGCTGGTGCTAGAGTCCTGGAAATTAAACGCCTACAAGCACTATACGGGTAGTATTGTCCTGGAAGCAGAGCACTACTACGATCTGCGAGTCGATTATTTTAACGCCATCGAGTGGGGCGAAATTGACCTCTACTGGAAGCCACCACCAACGCCCAACTCCGCCTTGAATCCGTTCTCTGAGAGTGGCGAGCCTATAGCCGCCGACTATTTTTTTCAGCAAGCGCCCCCAAGTAAGATGGTTCCTAAACCAATTAGCCCAGCCGCTACCAAGCGATCCGTTCGTTTGCCGTTACCTAAACGGGTACATCCTCCCAAACTAAAAACAGTTAAGCTGAAATCGATTCCCACGCCGGAAACACCGAAAAGGCTGCCTGATCAGGAGACGGTAGCCGCCGACACCATACTCATCCGTCGCGTGGCTGCCGAACCGCCACTGGCCATCAGCTCCGGCGCTACCTTGATTTTACGGACGGTGCAGTTTGAGCAGAGCAGCTACGTACTGCTGGCTGAGGCATCGACGGAGCTGACTAAACTGATTCAAGTCCTGAAAGTCAATCCACACTGGCACATCCATATTACCGGCCACACCGACAATGTTGGGGATGCTCGGCTAAATCTGGCCTTATCGGAGCAGCGGGCAAAGGTAGTCGCTACGTACTTGATCCGGCGGGGTATTCTTGATGAGCGGATCACCACGGAGGGGTTTGGCAGTACACAGCCCCTTGGCGACAACACAACGGAAGGCGAACGAAGCAAAAATCGCCGGGTAGCGATTACCATTCGTTGAGTTAGGTTTGCCCTTTAAGCGCAGGACATCCATCGAAATCAATTTTACAGACTTAGCTTGATTATAGCGCCTTCTTAAGTGGCAGAAGCCGTTCGATTATGCAGGCTAAAAGTTGTTTACAAAACGCCCCATTTATGACTCATATTCTTGTCGAATCTTCCCTCGTCTCAATTGGGAGCCTTTTGTGAAACAGTCAACCTCGATAACAGAGACGGCTGTTGAGAATACCCCCCTGGCTAATCCTCTGTACTCCATAAAAAAAGCCAGGATCTATGATGATCCTGGCGTTATAGTCAGCGCATACTGGTTGACAAGACGCTATCGATTAGTGGCTATATAGAGCTGCTGAATACTTTTTTCTTAATCTGGTGATGTACCCTACGCTTGCTTTTGAGAACACGTAAGGCTTGCTGGGGTCTTTCCTGGCTGCTTCATTATACAGCAGGTAAAAATGAAACGGGTCATTGATTCGAGCGACCAGTTTTGATGTCAGCTGATTCTTCTCAATGTAATGAGCCATGTACGTACCCGGAACATGACCTCCGGTAAAAATAGTGCCTTTCAGAAATTGACGAACGGTGAATGTTGATCCTTTGGCACTAAGCTGTAACAACGAGTCGATTTGGGGCAACAAATGCTTGCCCTCCTCAAAGAAGGTATTAAAATAGCGCTGGAAAGGAAGCAAAACCGTGTCCTTGTTCGTCATATATTTCTTGTCGATCATGTCGGCACTACCTTCATTAAGCGTTATTTCCAGCAGCGCCACTACGTTTTCGTCTTCCGACGTGATTTTGGTGTAGTCGATCCGGGGACGAAGAATATGGTGAAGCTCATGGCCACCCAAGACCCCATACTGATTTTTGTCATTCAGATAAGCGCATAGCAGCGAGCAAACGATATAATCGTTTTCAGCATGCGCATCATAGTGAATGGGGATAATCGAATAGATCTGGTTAGTGGCTCTTTTCTGAGCACTCTTCGGCAACATAGCGTAGGTGTAGCGATAGCAATCATTAAAATATTTCGCGGGATCCTTCTCTAGGTTTGTCAGATACGCTCTCATGCCGGCTTCATTCTTTTTATATTGATAGAGGATGTAGGTAAGCCAGTACTTGGTGGAGTCTTTGAGTCTGCTTTGTAGTAACGCTTCGTTCTGGGGCATATAGACAAGCTGCATGGTCCGCTTGTAGCGCTCTATATAGCCTTCATCGACGCCCTGATCGCGGATGTACATCTGAATGGCTTTATCGTTCATCAGCTGATTCCAGACTTTAGGGTCGAGGGTGTCGCCCTGACGAAGTTGGTCGGTGATGGCGAAGTAGCGTTTACACGTAGAATCAACCAAAGTCTGGGCCAGGGCACTAGAAAGGCCGATAGAGAGGGTAAAAAATAGCATTAGTACTTTCATGTCAGGTCGTTTTATATAAATGAATTACAAGAATACGACACTACGATGAGATAGAGCGACCAAAGGTTGCCTATAAGCTTGCTGTATTTGACGAATTGGTTTGATGAGATGGGCTGTCGTTCATCAGCGGCACTGATAACCAGCTCGTGTATGCGTGTCTATCTCATACACGAGTAATTTTTGAGAGTGAGAGGAATATGAGTGTATATAGCAATTATTTGGTTTATAAACTACGACTAAATACACTACCGCAGTTCATAATCGTCTCGTCGGTTGGCTAATATTACCCGCTGAAATCTAGCAATGATCAGGACAAATACAGGCTCTGGAACAATCATCTATCAGTATAATTAAGATTTATCTGCTTATAATTATAACATTGTACTTGATAGCAGTATCTACAGCCGCATCCGCTCATTTTATTTCTAACCCACTCACCAATCGATGGTTCATTTCAAATCGTCTGCTTTAATTAACCCTCTGTTAATTTGTTTAGTTGCCTTATCCGGTTGTCACCAAGAAAATCAACCCACCAAAACTTCGTTAACAGCACAAACGTATTTGGACGAAGTGGTCAACTTAATGAATGTCAATTCAATCAATCGAAAAACGATTGACTGGACTGTTTTTAGAGCCAAAGTGAATGCACAGGCGCAGGGGGCACAAACGATAGCTGACACCTATCCGGCTATCCAAGTCGGTTTGACATTGTTAGGTGATAACCATAGTATGTATTATACCAGTTCAGGAACTGTAATTTATGGGAATAAGACCGTAGCCTGTACCGATGCCAATCCAGTAACCGGATCCATTGATAAGCGAATTGGCTATGTGAAAGTCCCTAGTTTTAATGGGGGAGGTAGCGATGCCACCAAGTTCGCCCAATCGATCCAAGATGCTATCAAAACTGCCGATAGCGACTCGCTCAAAGGATGGATTGTCGATCTGAGAGGTAATACCGGGGGAAATATGTGGCCTATGGTTGCGGGTGTAGGCCCCCTGTTAGGTGATGATGTATGTGGGTATTTCATTGATCCCGACGGGAATGCTTCGGCCTGGTCTTATCAAAGAGGTAGTGCCTATTTGAATCAAGCCGAATTAACCAAAGTGGAGTTAGCTTACTCTATTCGAAAACCAACTGCTAAAGTAGCCGTACTCACTGATCAGGCCACCGCCAGTTCGGGAGAGGCTATAGCGATTGCCTTTAAAGGACGGCCCAATACCCGCAGTTTTGGCAAAGCCACTTGTGGTCTGTCGACGGCGAATGTTACCAACCGGTTGAGTGATGGTGGTCTGTTAAATTTAGCTCAGCTTAACATGGCTAACCGGACGAAACAAGCCTACGGTTCTTCTATTCAAGTTGATGAAGTGACAACGGCTGAAACCGTGATAAGCAAAGCAATGACTTGGCTCCTTCAGTAAAAGCCTTCTTAATCGTAATCTGATGAAGTTATTATGCTGTCTCACGGTCATGCTAGTGGGTTATATTGTTCCCGCGCTAGGGCAATGTAGGGTTGTTAAAGATGCATATGGACAAGTAACCACGACTTGCCCCGTCAATGATAATGCCTCGGAAAGTCCTTCACTCAATAGAGAGGTCACCTTTTTAGGCAGTGAATTCATGAGCTTCCCTCTGTGGCAAGCAGGACAAATTCGGGTAGACACATCAGGGCAAGCCCTGCCTTGTCGGCTGGCCTACAATTTATACAGCCAAGAAGTCATATGTCGATTCGAGGATGATCTAACCCCGAAAAGTGTGACACCAATTTCCTTCGTAGTCAATGGGGTTGAGTATACTCGTCAGCTAACCAATAATCTTGGCCTAACGTATAGGTTTTACACTACCCCGCTTAGCCGGGGACAAACGAAACTATTGAGAAGCACAAAAGTCCGGTTAATTAAAACCCCCATTCGGAATGGCTATGATAGAGACCATCCCTTCGCGGGTTATTACCAAGTCGATCAACAATATTATATTCAGAAAGGGAATGCAAAACTCCAACCGATCAGCTTGACGAAAAACTCCCTGCTGAGAGTTCTTGGGGATCAACCAGAACTCGTCAAACTAGCCAAGCAGTCGCTTACTGTCGATCAGGTGATACAGCTAGTTAGTACGTATGACTCGTTGCGGGTGCTCGCCCAACTTCAGTCAACCTCTTTGTCCACCGATCCTGCATTCAATGAACAAGTAGGGTCAGCGATTAAGTATCCGGTTCAAGCCTGGCAGGCTCAGGTATATGCTCGGGTTTATGTTGGTTTTGAGATAACGAACGCGGGGCAACTAACAAATATCCAGTTATTAAGTCCTGAGAATGTTGGTTTCGGGTTTACGCAAGCCGTTGAAAAAGCCTTAAACCAGTTGTCCACTACCAAATCGGCTTATCAAGGACGATACGCTTTGCCGGTGGCTTTCACCTACAGCTATGTACCAAACAAGGAATTGAAATTCATGCCGGTCACTATGTTGTCGGAGGCATATTTAGCAGGACGCACTCTATTAAACGAGTTTGTTGTGAACCAAATTATAGGGAAGGACAAAGCGAACTCTCGGGAAGTTTGGGGCTATTATAAATAACGGGCGTGTAGGCTAGCCGCCGATAAATAGGTTGGATTAGAGGACCCTCCTCTGGCATGTCTTCACTAAACTCTCCGCTCGTTCACCATCTCACCAAATGTCCTATATGGGAAGCAGGTACATGAAGACTCCTCCGTCTCAGGTGGGAGCGATTTTTGAGAATTTCTTTTTGCGATTACTTCGTACTATTTCTATATCTGTCCTACTTTACCAGTAATATCTAGGCAATAGATCCTGACTCACTGTATGTTTAAAAAAATAGCACTCATTCTATCCTTTCTAATCGTTGCACCGGCAGTTCATTCTCAGTCGTTTAACTTTCAACCTTGCTATGCCTTTTGGAAACTGACCGATCGGTTAAGAGAGGGCATAAAGCTAACCCCTAAGGACTGGCAACAATTGAAAGAAACCGATGGATACAAGCGCGTAAATACGGCTGCCTGGAATCAATTTATTCAACAAGTTACGTTAGTCTACTCCCCTGGAAACCAGGAGCGCATTCAGCAACAGATCAAAACGGATCGTTCCTTACAGCGGATCATCCGCTATGAAAAGGAAGAGCTCAGCTTGAAAAACTACATCGCCCGGATTGGCCAACTGCATTTGATGGATAGTGCGATGGTCTATACCAAACGAATGCTACCCCAAAAATGGAAGAATTGCTTCCCGGCTCCCAGGGTTGATTTTATCTTATACAATTACGATGGCAGTGCTCGTGAATACGGTGTCACAATGGATTTATTAATGTCGTATGATATGGAGACCTTTCGACCTGGTGCGTTTCTGGGTCATGAACTGTTACATTACGCTCTATTTTATTGTCGCATAAAACTTCGCCATTTCAAATCGGTACCCCAAAACCAGCAGGCGGCTTTCGTGGCGATTAATGGCATTAGTGAGGAGGGGATTGCTGATTTGATTGACAAACCGTTTGTCCTATTTGATAAGCAATCACCTTATCAAGAGAAAGAGGCATTTTTGACTCTTTACGAAACGCAGTCCAGTTCGTGTATAGCTAAACTTGATCAAGCATTTGAGCAATTAGCGGATCAGGCGGGCGAGCCTTATACGAGTTTTTCGTATTGGAACTCAATCGTTCTGGCTACGGGTCATGTGCCTGGAATGTTTATGGGTAGGCTGATTCAGCAACAGGGCTTAACCAATGAACTGATTCAGCATATTGATAACCCGTTTGCGTTCTTTTATCTATACGACAAGGCTGCCCGGAAAGAGGGAAGGGGTACACCAGCGTTTTCCCCCAAGGCGTTGCGCTTTCTTAAATCAATGGAGAAAAGGCATTACTAGAGCGAGGAGTAATACGGGGGTAGGAGTCGAACTCGACGCGCTTGGTTAGAAGTGCCAAAGGGTTTATCCTACGGGCCATTGTCATCTTCATTGCTCAGTTTAAGTAGCAGATAGACTAGAGACTACCTAGTTTCACTTGGGAGCGTTTTGTGGGACATTGATATTTTAATGTCTGTCCACTAAAACCAGTCAAATACGCTCAAGAGTTCCTCCAGCAACCCCTTAATTTTCTTCACTGCCAATTGATTTATTCTTTTTTATTTTGGCCCCGTTTAGGTTGCCCAATTTGTAGCTGAACGTTACCCGGACACTGTTATTATAGATGTACTGGCGGAAGTTCTGATTGAACTGAGCTGAGTTAAGCACTGATGTGAACCCCATTCCACGGGTCAGGAAATTCTCCGCCACGAAGCCAACACTGCCTCGTTTGTTGGTAAAACTTTTTCGCGCTCCCAGCGAATACTGAGCAAAACCGATCCGATACCCTTGCAACGCAATATCCTTGCCCCGATACCCCAGGTTGGCTTGAACCACCCAGCCTTTGTTAAATTGCAGCTGCGTATCGAACCGCCCTCCCCAGCGTACCCCCTGGTTATTGATCATTGTCGATAAGCCATTGATGTCCAACGCCAGCCCCTGAATAAACCGGTACATGATATCAATGTTGGCGTTGACACTCCATCGGGGGCTTAGATTGAAGGTGGCGAATAAGTTTGTACCGTAATTGTACTCTTTACCCAAGTTGGTTACCCGGGTCACGACGGCGCCTACTAGTGTATCCGAACGCTGGCTAATGGATTGAATGTCATCCCGGTTGAGCCGGGTGTATAGGGAAAAATTCAAGTACGTCTTTCTCATCTGTGTACTATAGCCAATCTCAATCCGGTCGACGGTTTCGGGTTTTAAATACGGGTTGCCAACACGAATATTGAGCGGGTTAGCGGTATTAAAGTTAGGGTTCAGATCATCAATAAAGGGTCGGCGGATACGCCGGGTGTAGCCCAATTTAAGAGAACTGCTTTCGCCCAGCTTTTTTGCCAGATTCACACTGGGTAACAAGCGCCCATAGTTAGGAATTGAAATCGATGTTAATGCCCCTGACACCCCTCTGGTTTGAGCCTGAATACCGGTGTATTCATAGCGTAGACCCGGCTTTATGACGACTCCCCCCGGCATCATGATGGCTGTCGATATATAGGCGGCCGCGATGTTCTGATCATAATCCAGTAATCCAGTCGGGCGGTTAGGATCCGGCGTAAACTCGGAAGTTGGTCCAGCCAATAGGTAAGCATAATCACTGGTTACCCGACGAAACGTATTCTTCGCCCCAAACTCTACCTGAACTTCTTTACTGACCGGTGTTTGATAGTCAGCCTGCAGAACAAACTCCTGGTTGGTGGCATCGTTTAGATTTTGCTGTTTGCTGCTGAGATGGCCCAGGGTATCCAGGTTACTGGCGTCGAAGTTATTGGTCAGATTATTCCGGCTATACTGGGTCGAAATACTAAATTCTTTCTGCGGACCTTCGCCTGTGCCGGGATAAGTATGCAGATAATCAACATTGATGTCAATCGAATTGGACAGATTCTGCGTGGAAACATCTCGTTTAGAGGGAATCGAAATGCGTTCGTTGGAAAGCAGACTCGTCAGTTGATGCTGGTCCTGGCTTAAATTTCGGATGCCCAGCCGCACGCCTGCAGTCAGCGATTGGTTTTTAGCCAGATCATAGTCCATGCCTAAGGCATACTGGGCAAAGGCTCCCTTATCAAATGCGTCGATCCGCTGGCGGGTTTTAACAGGAGCAATGGATTCGCTTAAGAATGTAGTCTGATCTAAATCGGACGCCGATGGGTTGTAAATAATCCGACCGTTGCCATTCAGATTGACGCCCAGTTTACCTTTTCGAAAACTGCCGTTTAGGCCTAATGTTGCATTCCGGTTCCCTATGCCGCTATCCAAGTCCAGGTGCAATCCCTGCAGCGTGTTTTTTTTGGTGATGATGTTAATGATTCCCCCGCTACCCTCCGCATCATATTTGGCAGATGGGGATGTGATCACCTCGACGGTTTTAATTAAATCAGCCGGAATCTGCCGAAGGGCATCAGCCAGATTCCCCGCTAGGATGGAAGACGGTTTATTATTGATCAAGACCCGTACACTGGCACTACCCTGTAGCGTTACATTCCCCGATAGGTCAACGGAGAGCATGGGCACTTTCTTTAAAATATCAATCGCATCCCCCCCTTTGGCTGCTACATCGTTATCCGCATTGTAAATCAGTCGGTCAACTTTATCCTCAACCAGGGCTTTTTTACCGGCGACCGTAACTTCGCTTAAGGTGCGGGTGCTGGCAGTCAGTCGAATGACGCCCAGGTCTTTAGTCTGACCTTTGGACAGTGCTACGTTAGCAACGGTTTTAGGGGAATAGCCCAGAAAGGAAACGAGGAGTTTGTAAGTTCCAGGCGCTAATTTGGTAATCGTAAATTTACCTTTATCGTCGGCTACGGTGCCATCAACCAACCGATCGTTGGCCGTATTATAAACCGCTACGTTGGCATACTCAACCGCTTTAGCTAGGGTAGAATCGATAATGTAACCCGAAATTTTTGCGTTGCCCTTCGGTGCGGCTTCTCCCATAGAGGCCGTAGAGACGGATTGATCGGGAGCCGGTTGCGTTGGCGTAACAGGGGGGTTTTGTGCCCGAGATACACCCGTAGCCAGTAAAAAGAATAAGCCCGTAATTTTAAACCACATACCGTGAGATGGAAAATTTGATTAATACCAGAGAATGTAAACCAGCCCCTGGTGCTTAGTGAATAAGAAATCAAACAGGCTTAACGCCGTTTGTCAGTAGGCGAATTTCTCTGAGGATTGGCTGACAATACTCTGGAGACTCACTGATCGATTGAGGCAATCAAGCCACTACGTTCCGATAAAACCACATTTATTTAACAAGTGGGCCATTTTTACCGAAGCTCGAGTCATTACCGCCATCTTCCGCTTCGTACGTTTACGTACCTGTAGCGTCCACGAATTCGGCTGCGTCCTTCATAGTGGCTTCCGTTTCGAGTGCGTTTCCTTTAGCATCGATATCTAGCGACAATACTTTACTGTTGTGGTTCAGACTCGCTTCTTAATTTCCGTCTTCTTTCTCCCAGTTCACGGCCTTCATCTCCATACAACCGGGCCAATGGCCGCTTTAGCTGCGGCTGGCACATCAGTACTAAGGCTAACCGGAGCTGGTGATGACTTAAGTACGGAGTTGGTCAGGGCAACCGGAGCTACGGATGCCCTCGTGAATAAAGTTAGACCACTGATTAATAAGACCTACATTACTTTTAACTGATTTGGTTTTCGAAACAAATCTATCCCTGAATTCTAAAGTAATTTTGAAGTTCCAGCGTTGGCCAACGGGTTGACAAGGCCTCAAAAATCGACTAGAAGCATGTGGCGACGCATCCCCGATACGTAGCTATAGCGAACCCTCATGTCATACTGCTCAGCGATCTCTTTCACTAGGGATAAGCCCAGTCCGGTCGACTGGGAAAGTGCCTGATTGCGGACAAACCGACCAAACAGCTGGTCTTCCGGAAAAGGCAGAGGATCCCCTTCGTTACTAATCACAAAGCGGGAAGTACTAACCTCCACGAAAACAGAACTATTGGCAGCCCCGTGTCGAAAGGCGTTTTTAATTAGATTGGAAAAGAGTACCTCCGCTAGTTGTTGGTTTAGCAATCGATGCGTGTCCTTATCAATCAGCCGGGTAATGGTGATACACCGATGAGCCGCAAAATCGGTATAGTTATCCAATATTTGAGTGACCAATTCGCCAATATTAACCGATGCATTCTGGGCAAACTGGTGATTGTCAATTTTTGCCAGCAGCAATAGGGACTGATTCATGGCCGAAAGCCGCCTAATTTCCTGCTGTGAGCGCTGTATTCGATCCAGGTCAGCTTCGTCCAGCCGCTCCGATTGTTGAAGCAGATCTAATTCAAAAGACAATACGCTCAAAGGTGTCTGCATCTCATGCGACGCGTTATCGGTAAATTGTTTTTGCTGAATGTATTGCTGGCGACTTCGGCGGCTCATCTCATCGAGCGACTGACTCAGCAGCGTAAACTCCGCTACGTTACTGACGGGGAATTGAGCCTCATCAGGCCCATCGATTCGGTAGTGCTGTAATTGATCGACGATGCCGTAGAAGGGTCGCCAGATCCGGCGGGTTACCAGGATGTCGGCGCCGACCAGTACTAGTACGACGAGTAGAAAACAAACAATAACGCCAACCGACAAGGCCCGGGCAATTTCATCAAACTCCAGGTACGACTGCTGAAGGGTGATCCCGTAATACCGGTTTCCCAAAGCATACGTCGCCCGGAGCATGCGGATAGGCTGGGATTCTTTTTCGCCCGGCAACAAAATAGTTGTATCGGAATAGACTGAAGGTGCCGACTGGGGTGATCCCGTCAGCCTAATCTGCACATTGGGGTCCCAGCCTGGTAGGTAGGCGGCAGGGGGTGGGTGCTGACGTAGCTGCTCTTTTACCTGAATGAGTTCACTGGCCAGCAACTCGTCAATTTCATGACGGATGTACCGGTGAATAACAGCATGCAGCAAAAAAACACCCCCAAGTGAAATAGGCAGGGCGGCTAACAGCAGGTAAAGTGTCGTTTTGTGGAGTAGTTTCATTCGCCTGCGGTAAAAATATAACCGGCTCCGTAGCGGGTTGTGATGTAATCTGGGCTGCCCGCTTCCAGCAGTTTCCGGCGCAGGTTTCGAACGTGGGTGTACAGAAAATCGTGGGAGTCGATCCCATCCATGTAGTCACCCCAAACGTGTTCGACGATGGCCGCTTTGGATAGTAGCCGGTTCTTGTTGGTAACCAAAAATAACAGCAGGTCGTATTCTTTCCCGGTTAAGTCCACGGGCTGATGGGCAACCAGCACGTGTTTACGGTTCGGCATAATCGTAATATCGCCGAAACAGAGTTGGGTTTCGCCCTGATGCTGGCGCCGTCGCATCAACGAGCGAATACGGGCGTTCAATTCAGGTAAATGAAACGGTTTGGTCAAATAGTCGTCGGCTCCCAAGTCCAGCCCATTGAGTTTATCATCCAGCGAATTTTTGGCCGACACGATGATAATGCCGGCCTGGGAATGCGCTGCTTTCAGCTCGTTGACGATGGCTAATCCGTTGCCATCGGGAAGCGTAATATCCACAATAACACAATCGTAACCATAATCATGAATCTTTTCGGAGGCTTTTCGGAAGTTGCTGGCCGTTGATACGTTGTATTGTTCGCCCTCCAGATAGTGTCGCATGGCAACTAACAGCGCGGGTTCGTCCTCAATCAGTAAAATTTTCATGATCAACTCAACAAGTTATTTTTCCAAAGTACAGGGTCAAAACTGAATACATTTTGAAGCTGACACTTTTATCTGGTTGGCTACAGATCACCGAACCAACTACAGATTCTCTTTAGGTTTACCCGTTTATTTTACGCCGTCTCACCTAGCCCCTGCCAACTTAGTGAACGTACTCATTATTACCATCCAATTCGTTGCAGATCAATAACGATGAAACAAAGCAGATGCCTATCGTCTTCACGGCTAGTTTGGATTCTGTCCAGTTGGTTTTTCCTGTTGCCACTGCTTACCGCCGTCGGGCAACCTCTGAACCGCTTGTCACTCCCTTCGCAGGGGGACAGTATGCCTGCCCGCCCCGCTTCATTCCACTGGGTGGCTCCGTCGGTGCTGATTCCCGTTGGATTAGTTTTGTCGCCCGATTATCCGAACAGTCACTTCGACCGCTTTTACATACAAAGCAAGATTCAGGCTAAAATTCATTTCCGTACCCATGCCGATGATTTCGTACAGTATGGGCCAGCTGTTGCCTGGGCTGGCTTGAGTGTAGCGGGTGTGAAAGGACGGTCACATCCCCTCGACCGGGCATTGATTGGCCTGCTCGCCTATGGGCTCAGTACGGGCGTCACGCTGGGATTGAAACATACGACCCATGAGCTTCGGCCCGATGGGTCCAATTCCCTTTCTTTTCCATCTGGACACACGGCTAATGCCTTTACCGGCGCGCGTTTACTGGATCGGGAGTTTAGCAGCGTCAGCCCCTGGATTCCCCTAGGTGGCTACGCCATGGCCTCCTCTACCGGACTCTTACGGATGACCAATGATAAACACTGGATATCAGACATACTGGTTGGGGCGGGTATTGGACTACTTTCAACCGAAGTCGCGTATTGGGTTTATCCTTGGGTAAAGAAGGCATTCACAAGACGTAAACACACCCCTGATTTGGCCTTTTAGCGCTGTAAAGAAACATGATTTAAACGCATTAGATTTCCTCCATAGTCAAGGACATTTACTGATTTACTAACCTGAACTAATTGCGTACTTATGTGGTGGATTTATGCATTACTCTCGGCCTTATTTGCCGCCTTGACCGCCATCCTGGCTAAAGTGGGTATTAAAGGGGTCAATACAGATCTGGCAACGGCCATTCGAACGGTCGTTATTCTATTTGTTGCCTGGGGGCTGGTATTCTGGCGAGGTGGTATTGATACATTACCTAATCTGAGTCGTCAGAACTGGGTGTTTCTGGTATTATCAGGTATGGCAACGGGGCTCTCGTGGATTTTCTATTTTAAGGCGCTGCAAGTGGGGAAAGTCTCGCAGGTAGCGCCCGTCGATAAACTCAGTGTGGCCATTGCTATTGTACTATCAGTTCTTTTTCTGGGTGAAGTGCTTACTTGGAAGGCCGCCATCGGGGCGATCTTGATTGTCAGTGGCACACTGGTGCTGATTCTGTAAATCTGCCAGATAAAAGCTACTTCAACGTCTCTTCAGGATGCTGCCTTTAGTTTGTACCTAGTATCTCTGCTTTAGCTCGAGACTTTTGTAAATGACTACGAATCAACTTCAACATTATCTTCATCGTCGCTTCGGTCGCTTCGCTACCCGTTACCCTGACCTTGTTCGCTGGCTGGCCGAACGGTTGTCAACAGAGCAGTTTAAGGGTTTGCCTCTCACCCTGCTTGCCGGATTACTGATCATTAACGTACTGACTTTATCGGAAATAGCCGAAAATCTGGTTAATTCTGAACCCATGGTCCAAGTTGACCAGGGACTCACACAGTGGCTTTTTCAGGCACGGCGAACATCAGTCAGCCGCACATTTTATGTGCTCACCTGGTTAGGTTCTGGCTACGTAACGGTCAGTTTTACACTCCTGGGCTCCTTTGTGCTCTATCGACAAAAAAAGAGACGACATATCCTGATTCTATGGCTACTAATGGCGGGCGTGGGCTTATTTGTGCAGGTCGGCAAACGAACATTCATTCGACAACGCCCTACACTAGTAGCGTATTATCCCGAAACGGGCTATTCGTTTCCCAGTGGTCATTCGGCCACGGCCATGACGTTATACGGACTACTCGGCTACTGGCTGGTCCGGGGGCGCCGACGGATTCGGAGCCGTTGGCTAGTTGGCTTCAGCGCCGTTGGGTTGATTCTGCTGGTCGGCTTTAGTCGGATTTATCTGGGCGTTCATTTTTTGAGTGATGTACTAGGAGGTTATCTGTTAGGCGCTTGCTGGCTTATGGTGGGAATTGCCTTAACCGAGTGGCAGCGAACGAATCACCTGGCCAATGAAACCTAGAACCTATCTTTTTTTTTATCAACCTATTTAGTTCATGTTTTTATCGGGTTTGCTTTTGTTTGGTGGTGGACTACTGGCCTTTTCGCTCAGTGCGGTTTGTGGCGGTGGAGCTGGTCTTTTGCTGTTACCCATATTAGGCTCCCTATTACCAGGGGCTCAAGTTCCGGCTGCCCTATCGATTGGTACAGTCTCCAGCTCTATTTCCCGAATCGTCGCCTTCTGGTCCCGTATTCGCTGGGATGTAGTGGTTTGGTTTGTTCCGCCCGCCCTACCGGCGGTTTGGTTGGGTGCCCAATTGCTTACTTCTATTAATCCGCTCTACTTAGAGTTGTTGATGGGCTTATTTTTAATGGCCAACCTGCCGTTAATTTTTCGCTCCAGTAAAGAACTGGATGAGATTAATCCACTACCCAAAGGCTATCTGGCCCTGATTGGCTTAAGCGCGGGGTTTGTATCGGGCCTGACGGGTGCCGTGGGCCTGCTATTTAATCGATTTTATTTACGCTATGGGATGACTAAAGAAGAAATTGTGGCTACCCGAGCAGCTAACGAAGTCATGCTGCACCTGGTGAAACTGATCTTATACGCTTCATTTGGATTACTGACGGGTCAAGCGCTCACGTTAGGGGCTGTGATTGCCGTCGCGGCCATGCTCTCCTCCTGGGGTATGAAGTGGGTGCTACCCCGCCTGAGCGAAAATTTTTTCAGACGGGTTGGCTATACGGCTATGGTTGTTTCGGGCTTGAGTCTGTTTACCGAAGCGGCTGGCCAGGTCGTGACGAAATCGTCCGTGGCTATTGATTACTCTCCGCTTGCTCACGGCATGACCACGCAGCTTCAGTGGCGAAACAAACTCTTCTCGCTTGAATTTGAATATGATGAAGGCTTTGAATTCGAACATACTATCCCCTTTCAGGAACTACCTTATGATAAGCAAGTTGAAGTGACTAAACTGGGTCAGGGGGGCGATCATGTTGTTGTGGAGGAAGTGTTTGAGATTGGACAACATTCTTACGAAGCTTACGTCTATCGAAAAGGCAAGCTGGAAAAGTTTGACCTTTAGCGTTCCTATTCTTTGTCCTATAAGAGTATGAACGAAACAGGCTCCTGAAGAGTAATCTTCAGGAGCCTGTTTCGTATACTATAACGTTGTGCTTACAGCTTAAATGTTAGAGCCAGATTCACGATCCGCCCCTCCAAGGGTGCCCATATAGGCCAGAAAGCGGGTTGCACGGTTGGGTTGGCACCTGGCACAACCGTTTCGTTGTTAGCTTGTTTTACAGTAAAAATATTCTCCGCGTTGAGTACTGACCGCCAGTGGTCGTTTTTGGGTACTACCGAAGGACGTTAGTCAAATTGATGCCTTCGGTAGTACCTCAATGGCCAGTGGTAAATAGTTGACCAATATCTATCAGTTAAAATATTATAGAATACGGATTATATCACGTTAGGAGGGTATTTTGAGACAATGTGACCTAGGGTTTAAGCGTATGTACTTACTGTACTATATAAATACCCTGTTTAGAGGCCTGTTCTCTGAGTCTAACCAGCTGGTGAAAGGCAAGTAAGTCGAGCCTTATTATCGCTTATTGTTTGGTTATAGCGATAAAAAAATGACACGTTTGGAGACGGAACTAGAGGAGCGAGTGGCCAGGGCCAAAAAGCTAAAGCAGGAACCTTTCGAGTGGGACAAAATCAAACGCTTTTTTCAGTTAACTGATAAAACGAGTGTTTACCAGGTCATCTCCGACCGAACCTGTCAGGACCTGGACCTTGACGAGCTATTTATGTTTATTGACAGGACCAGCTCGAAAGTAGGGCAGCAGATGCTGTATGCTACCCTTCGTACCCTACACCAGACTACTAACCGAACCCAGCGGTTGGAGAAAATCATTCACCTCATCGGTGAACACGCAAACCTCAGAATGACTCTTTTGGGCCAATTAGCGTCCCTTTCCAACACCAATGTTTACGCGATTACGTCATTATTTCTCAAAAAACATAACCCAAAACCGGGCTGGTTTTGGCTGGTGAAAGGCTTAGCCATCGCCAGCGTGTCCAGCGTACTACTGGCCTTTGTCTTCCCGCAAACGCTTTTACTGCTGTTGCCTTTACTGGCGGTTAACTTCTGGATTCATTATTGGAATAAGAATAATCTGTATCAGTACGCCGGGTCCATTCCCCAACTAGCCCGCATGAATCAGGTGGCTAAGCAGTTACGCCAGCATCAAGCTCTTGAAAGCCTGTTTCCTACTATTACGCCATCAATTGAGGCCATTGAACGCTTGGGGCCACAGATGGCCTTGTTCAAGTTGGAGGCAAAATTGCAAAGTGAAGTCGGCTTAGTGGCCGAGTACGCGCTAGAGTTGATTAAAGCCCTCTTCTTAATCGAGCCACTAATCTTCTATAATGTCTTGGAAGAAATTAGTCGAAAGCGATCTCAGATCGAGTCTGTTTACCAATACATTGGTGAACTAGATGTGGCTATGTCGATTTATCTCTTACGAGAAGACCTGCCTTTTTTCTGCTTGCCGACCCTACTTGTTGACCAAAAACAACTGCTGACCCGGGATGCTTACCATCCGCTGATTGACCGGGCCGTGCCTAATTCGATTGATTTATCGGGTAAATCCGTCTTATTAAGTGGATCCAATATGTCGGGCAAAACTACCTTTATCCGCACGATGGGTATCAATGCCATTCTGGCCCAAACGCTCAATACATGTTTTGCCCGACAATGGCGAATGCCAAAGCTTAAGATTCACTCAGCCATTCGAATTAGTGATGATCTGTTAAGCGCCAAGAGTTATTACTTCGAGGAAGTGCTGACGATCAGAAATTTGCTTGAGGAAAGTCAATCAAATGACTGTCATTTATTTTTATTAGATGAGCTGTTTAAGGGGACCAATACGGTTGAGCGGGTCGCTTCAGGAAAAGCGGTATTATCTTATCTCAATCAGCAGTCGAATCTGGTGTTTGTGGCGACTCATGATCTAGAGTTAGCCGAGCTGCTAAAAGATTCTTTCTGTTTGTTTCATTTTACCGAGATTGTCCAGCAGGATAAGGTATTGTTTGATTACAAGCTGAAGGGGGGGCCTCTAAGGGATACAAATGCGATTCGAATCTTAGAATTGAATAATTATCCCGAGGAGGTCACCCAGGAAGCAGCTCAATTAGCTAGTCGCATGGCAAGAATGAATGACAGCTAGCTTCTTCGACTGTATCAAAATTCGCCCAGTTTTAGATACTCGCAGATGGTTATATAGTGTATAACGAGGAGGACAGATTTTACCAGTAAAGCTTAACAGCTGTTGCAGCTGAATGCTATCGTAAATTGATGTTAAGCCAGTTGTAGATCTTTTCGAGTGTTCATAACACTGGCATTTTTGAAGTGGCTATTTTCGGACACCTTCAATTTATAGGGCCGATTGAACGCTTCTTGGGAAACGCTAAAGTAGCTTGAGAGTGTCCTGATAATCTCTTTGGACAACCCTTTCTTGTAGTGCAAAATATCGGAAACAAGGCCTTTACTTACGCCTAAAATCTGGGTCATATCTTTCGCTTTGAGCGATTTCTCACTCATCAGGGCTGTGAGTAACTCAATGGGGTCTACATCCTCGAATGAGTTATGCTCAGCGTCCCACTTTTCAATCAGATAAGTGAGCAGCTCGATTTCATCCTGCGTATTTTCGCCTTGATCGCTTCCAGTCGCTAGAACTTCTAAAGCAGTACAGTAGTCATTATATTGTTTCTCTGATTTGATTACCTTATATCTAAGCGCTTCCATTTTAATAATGATTTACGGTATACTGTTCATTGTGCTTACAAAGCTTATCGTACTCGGAATGGGTTCCTATCCAGCAGACAAAGAGATGAACCTGGTTCTTTCCAAAAGCGTATTTGCAGATCATTCTGTAATTATTGCCGCCGATATCAAATACGACCCGGTTGGTGCCATTACCCAGCAAATCGGCTGCCCCAAATGTGTCTTTAATAGCTTCAGGCGTCTGCCAATCGGCAAACTTGACTAGGGTGAGCCAAACCTTAAACGAACTTTTACTACGAGCGTTCTTTTGGGTATAAGCCTCAATCGTTTCCTTTCTGATTAGATGGACTTTCATAAGCTACGGTAAAGATACGGAAAAAGTTCACAAAATGTGAACTTTCAAGATGCGTCCGTAAGAATATGTCTCAGTTGGGAGCATTTTTGTGAGAAAACGTCGTTTACCCTAGTTTGCTGAGTAATGCGTAGATTGGCTACTTCAACTAGCTCAATTTGCCAGTCCACTTCCTGATGACCAACCCACAAGTACTCAGCCGGTTCTATCTTACCCTGGTTCCTTTTTTAGCCGCTGCTGTGGCGTTAGCAATCGGCCACAGCAAACCTCAACTCTATCTACCCATCTGGCTAGCCCATGCCCTGCTGATGGCATTCGCCGTTTGGCGGTTAGGAAAGAACTGCTTCACCAATCCCGATCCTTTCCAAAGGCAACTGGGTCGTATTGCCCTGTTGGTCATCATTCCCTGGATCTTCTTTACTGTTTTTGCCGGTATGGGACCTCCGCCTACGTCCATACCCGACTGGGTCCAGACGGCTACCGAACAACAGATCCGCTATGCCCTGCTGATCGCGGGTGGAATGTCAATCACGGTTGGGTTGACCTTGCTGGCTAACAAACTCCGCCAAACTGGGGAGACGCACTACTGGTTACTTGGTTTATTGGCGTTGGGCATCGCCCTGCCTTTATATATTGCCAACATGGCCTACTGGGGTAGCTTTTTAGTCGAATCGTTCACCAACTTTTCGGCCGCATCGGTGGCCAAAAGGCCCGATTGGTACTTGTCCATGCGCGCGCTTTTTAGTTGGATCAGTAGCGTGGAGGTAGCACTTTTGTACTTAGCTTCGGCTGCTTTTGCAATAGGGCTACAAGCGGCTGGTTGGTTCAAAACCAGTCCTTGTCGGGTTTACATCCTCTTGAGCCTAGTGGGCGCTTTGTTGAGTGTACTGCCCACGTTTTCGATGGAACCATTAGTAATGGCGACCTACTTAGTATCGATTCCTGCTTTCCCCTTCATCATGCCCTATCTGATGGCCCTTAATTTGTTGAACTTAGCCAATCGCGATTTTACCACAACTCAATGAACACTCTCGTGTTTCACATGGGAGCGATTTGTGAGATGGTGAGGAGGACTTGCCTTGTGAGCCTGAGTTGTGATCGGCACTCAAAAGCTAGAGGAGTACTCCACATCCTGTGTCAATATCAACAGCAACCCAGTTAGCGTTTCTCCCACATCAGTTGTCCCATATTCAAGACCATCCCATGAGAAATACTGTTCGGCATGAATTCATAGCTAACGCTGTAGCCACCCTTGCTAGGACCGCTAAAGTGATAAGTGCCCCTCGCTTCTAAAGCCGATTCGGGTAAAACACCCGCCAGATAGCTAGAGTATAACTTTCCCTCTTTTAACCAGATCTGTAGACTATCAGTGCCCCCTACCAACCGATAGCTACCCGTAAACTGGGTCAGATCGCGCACCAGCTTGGGGCTAAAAATCGGTTCTACTAGCCCACTGATGTAGGCATTGATTCGTGAAAAATCAAAATCTGTCGTATTCGTCAAAATTACCCAGCCGACCTGTGAACCAGGATTCACGACCAGTTCACAACGGTAACCCAGCATGGCGCCCTCATGAATCAGATAGGGATAGGCGGGTTTCCAGCCAATGTTGAAGGCTTGCATCATCGCTTTATTCTTTGGCGAGAGCACTTGATCCGCTGTCCTAGAATTGGTTTGGAATTGAAAACTAATAAACTTAGCTAAGTCTCTGGCGCTGGCATAAAGCCCACCAGCAGGAACCGAGGAATTGGGCTTGAGGGGTGGGACCGGCCGATAATCGTGGGTAGCCTCGTCGTAGAAATAGCCTTTAGCGACCCCACGACGGTTGGGACTTTCCGGAAAAAAGGCACTGTTGGCCATCTGTAAGGGTTGACAGATACGCTTAATCACGTAGTCTGCGTAGTCCGTTTTAGCGGCACGTTCCAAAGCAATGCCCAGTAGTGAATAGCCCAAATTGGAATAGTGTCGATTGCCATAATTGAGCAGCTGATAATCAGGATACTCTTTAGTGACTGATGCCAACGATTGTAAAAATGCCTTCTTTGGAGCAGCCTCGATTACTTTTTCAAGGCTTCCGGCCAAAACCCACTGATCAATTTGTTTGGTAAAAGCCAGGTCCGCTGGCGAGTTGCGCGGTAAGCCCGAGGTATGGGTAGCCAGCTGAAACAGTGTCGTCGCTTCCTGGGTAGGGACTTGACCATCAACCTTGAATTCAGGTACGTACTTTTTAACCGGCTCATCCAGTCTGAGCTTGTGCTGCTGGATAAGCTGCATAAACATCGTTGCGGTAAACAGTTTGGTCAGCGACTGCAGCGAATATTGTGCGTCGAGACTAGCGGGTATCTGTTGGGCTAGGTCAAGATAGCCCATGGCTTCCCCGAAGATAATTTGATTTTGATGCACAATAGCCAGCACCATACTCGGGGAATGATAGCGGTTTTGAAACCCAGTCATTCCCTTTTTTAGGGCTGCAACGGTGGAGTCCGGTAAGGCTCCCACGGGTTGACAAAAGGCGGGTAGTAGAAGGGCCAAATTGGTCGCCAGCACAAGCAAAATCCGTATCACCATTAGCACAATAGCAGTTGGAAGATTGTATTTTCATCATTGAGTACCGAATAGCGTGCCAGTTATAAGTGACTGGTAAACAATGGGTAAGCATACTGAGGCTGTAGTATGCCGTGCGAAACCGCACGAATTGTTCGAAATCGAACCAGGCTAATCAACCTTGGCCGCCCCTTTTAATACCTCATTCTTCGTAGGGCAAAACGTTTCACTGATGCCGCAGACACTTAAAATGGCTAAGTTTCCAGAAGAAGCCACTTCCCGAAACAAGCCGTTAATCGTGAGTCATACTTTCGCAGCGAGTTGCTTTCCTGAGTATAGTCTAGCTCATTTGCTTTCAGCAAGCAACGTTGTACTGACAAGAGTGTCCTTATCGTGTATATGCTTTACTTATCCGTATGAGATTGGTCTACCTGATACTTTTAATTTTTTCAAGCCCTTCTACCCAAGCGCAAACCTCACCCCTGCGCCAACAGATTGATGCGTTGTTTGCTTCGCCTAAGCCCCAGGTGCTGCTGTTAGGGACGTTTCATTTTGCGGGCGAACAGGTCGATGCCAATACCACTCCGGCCCATCTGCGGGTGGATATACGAAGCCCAAACCGGCAGACACAACTGGAAGACTTAATCAACCGGATTGCCCGCTTTAAACCCACTAAGATTGCCATCGAGGCCTCCCCAAACGCTAAACAGTATATCGATTCCGTTTATGCTGCCTACCGAGCGGGAAAATTTCGGGGTGACAAACGCGTGAGCGAGGAGGATGAACTCTACCAATTGGTCTTCAGATTAGCGGACCGCTTAGGCCACCGTGAACTTTTTCCGGTCGATGCGCAGCCCTTTCGGATTCGCTTCAGTCCAGCCGATTCACTGACGATGTTCACCAAGTACGAACATCAGGCTGACTCTTCCTTTGCTTTTTGGGACCAGCAATACACCACCTATGTGAAGCTGCAAGACTCCTTAAAATACTACGCATCGGTAGTCGACTATCTGCGCTTTCTGAATACGGACGACACCCAGTCACGTAGCATCGGGCGGTGGCTAGTGACGACCAAACGGGGAACCAACCGAGAACCGATTGGGGCGGATGGCTTTATCTCTCGCTATTACAATCGAAACCTGCGTATCTACTCCAACATACAGCGGCTAATCTCCAGTCCGACCGACCGTATTCTGGTACTTTACGGCAATACCCACCTTTACATTCTGAAGCATTTATTCAAAGCTAGTCCTGAGTTTGAGCTGGCCGACACGATGGACTATTTGAACTAAGTAAGTCGTCAAATGGATAGCTTCTGTATAAGCTAAATCTTGATACCGGCCTCAAATACTTTTGAAATCAGCAAAGCATTACCTGAGCAACAGCCATCTGAATTTAAGAATTATAGGCAAAGGTGCTGAATGGTGGATAACTCATAATTAATGGTTTTCAGGCGCCAATTTGCTTCATGAACGCTTCTCTATAATACTCGCCAATGGGGATGGGTGTGGATTTGATGTAGACCCGGTTGCCTTCGATGTAATTGATCTTAGCGGTATTAATCAGAAAAGATCGATGGATGCGCAAGAACCCGGTGCCATTGAGCTTTTGCTCCAAAACGCTAAGAGGGATCGTCACCGGTAATACTCCCGTCTCGGACGTGATCTTTACCTGCTTACCAATCGCTTCTGCGAAGAGAAGGTCAGACTTTACAATTCGAAATAATTTGCCGTCGGCTTTTAAAAAAAGTGAAGTATCCGAATCAGTAACGTAGCTCGTTGAATGCTCTTCATTACGTTTTTCCGCAGTCTTATTTAGCATGGTAATAGCTTTATCAACCGCGACCATGAAGCGTGGCAACGGAATCGGTTTTAAGAGGTAGTCACAAGCCGCTAAATCAAAAGCATCTACTGCAAACTCCCGGTAAGCCGTCGTAAAAATTACCTGTGGTTTTTGGGCTAGTGTTCTCAGAAAAGATAAACCATCGAGTTCGGGCATGTCGATGTCCAGAAACAGCAGGTCAACTGGCGTTTCGGTCAGCACTGACTTGGCTTCAAAGGCGTTTTCGCAGTGACCAACGACACGAAGTACCGGTATATGGGCGCAGAAGGCAGCAATAATTCCCCTCGCTATGGGTTCATCATCGACAATGAGGCAAGTAAGGGTGTTCACGTCAGCTGGTTATTATTTTTAATCGGGCCGTAAAATAAGCGTTATCGTCTTCAAGCGTCAAGTTATGTGTATCGGGGTAGAGGAGTGCCAAGCGTTTCCGGGCATTTTGAAGCCCTACACCGCCCGATCTATCAGACTCATCATTTCGGGATGAGTGTTTATGTGAGTTTCTGACAAAGAGGTCTATGGCGCTGCCCTTGCTCGTTAATTGAATGTCAATTCTAACCGGCTGGCCAGTCGCATTCTTGGAATGCTTAAACGCGTTTTCGATAAAAGGCACCAGAAGCATTGGGGCTACCGGTAATTCTTTATCGATAGTATCGACCGAAACCGTCAACTGTAGCTTTTTGCCAATTCTAATGGATTCAAAGTCAATATAATTCAGCAGGTAGTCAACTTCCTGTCCCAACGGCACAAGTCGCTCATTTGACACATAGACCGAATATCGGAGCAGCGTCGAGAGCTTCACCAGGTAATTCGGCACTTGCTGATCTCCTTGGATTGCCAGGCCGTATATATTGTTGAGCGTATTAAATAAAAAATGGGGGCTCAACTGCGAAGTTAGCAAGTTCAGCTCGCTCTCTTTATGCAGCCGAAGTAAATTGGCTTCGGTAATTTGCTGCTTGATGACGGCTCTGGCAATTTTGGCCCCAGCCCCTAAAGTCATAAATAGGGCTGTGAACAACGGGATAGTCACGAAGAAATTCTCCGAGTGGTAGTGTGAAACAAAGATCCAGCCGTAAATACCCGCTGCTGAGAAGATACTAAAGAGCGTTGCGCTGGCAATCACTACGGCGAATAGTGTCCGTTTGACCAGCCAAATCCATCCCAGCCACCGGCCCGCATAAACACTGGCTAAAATGAAACAATAGATGAAAAGTGCTCTCGGCAGTAAGTCGATGGCGTACCGGCTTGATAAGACGATTAGCAGGAGAATAACCAGTAACGTAAGGGCAAAGAAAACGTGTACGTTGGTCCGCTTTTCTAACTGCTGTACAATCCAGGTTTCTGACAGATTCACCCTCAAAATTGGCTATAACTCTTTGCAAATGAAAGTGGCTCCAATCTTCTCCTAACGGTGAGAGTTGTTTATGCCCTAAAAACACGTTTCTGTACCTGGCCATCAGGTGTCTGTGCCTAAAATTTTGAGGACCAAGGCCTTCCGCTCAAGATTTGCGGTATGAAAAAGCTCCTCATTTTAGTTTTAGCCTTATTCTGTGGGCAGGTATGGGCCCAGAAAGTCAAACCGATCAGTTCCATTAAGGAACTGGTTGATTCAATTACCACTGTTGTTCAGCAAAAAAAGATTCCTGGGCTTATGCTGGGGATTACGGGTCGGGATTCAGTCCTGTACGCGGGCGGTATGGGTTATGCTGACCTTATTGCTCACCGTCGGGTCGATAAGCAAACCTTGTTCAGAATGGGGTCAATTACCAAAAGTATTGTCGCCCTAGCGATTATGAAGCTGACCGAAGAAGGGAAACTCAAGCTGACGGACAAACTTCGGGACCTAGCTCCTGAGATTCCTTTTCATAACCCTTGGGAAAGCACAGATCCTGTCCGGGTAGTCAACTTGCTGGACCATACAACCGGTTTTGATGATTTCAAGCTTAATCGAATGTACTCGCTTGCGCGTACTGATTTTGATACCAAGCAAATGATGCTCCTGCAAACCCCCTCAATGATTTGTCGGTGGAGACCCTCGGAGCGATTCAGCTACAACAATGTAAATTATGCCATTTTGGGGTATCTCATTGCAAAACGTACTGGTCTCAGTTATGACCGGTATTTGACAGAGGCTGTCATGCGCCCGTTGGGTATGGTCCACTCTAACTTCAATTTGTACAGCAAATACCCCTTGCGGGATGCGAAAGAATACACGATGCAGGACGGGAAGCTCCAACAGGTTCCTTCCGCTACGTTTCTAATCGGCCCGGCTGGGGCATTGTGGGCTGATTCCGAAGACATGGTCCGGTTAGTTCAATGCTTTCTGGGGAATACGCATGGCGTTATCAAGCAATCATCCATCGAAAAAATGGAACAATCGCAAAGTTCGTTGTCATCCAGAGCTGGTATTTTAGGTGGCTATGGCGCTGGTATTGAGAATTTTGACGGTTTTCGGGGACACAGTGGGATGTTGGGGACGTTCAGATCGTGTTACCGATACAACCGAGAACTGGGGCTGGGTTTTGTAGTCTGTTCAAACGGCAATGGGCTGGCATCAATCGAGAATTTAATCACTGCGTTTTTGTCACAGGGCCAATCGCCAAAAAAAGGAAAGACTACCACGCTTGACAAAAAGGCCATCGCGCCTTATTTAGGCTACTACCAGGTAGAAAATCCGCGCTTCAAACTATTGGGTTTTATCGACAGGCTGCTCTTGCTGAAGGTCGAACAGCGTAACGATAGGCTACAATTTAATATGCTTGTGAAGAAATTCAAGGTCCTGCCCACCGGACAATTGACCTTCACCAATAGCGCTTTAAACACACCGAACATTGCTTTTTTTAGAAACAAAAACAAGCGGGTATTAGTCATGAATGGCCGTTACTGTGAGCAAGTGTCAGGAGCCTGGGCGCTGATCAGCCGATCTATCTTGTTAATCTCCTGTTTGCTGGTTACGCTTTCCTTCATTCCTGCCTTTGTGACCTGTGTAAGGAAACGAAAGTACAGCCGTCAGGAGCGACTGATGAGTGGTTTGCCCGTCTTAGCAACCGTATGCCTGGCTATGGCTATGCTGGCTTTCGGGACGGTCTATAGCAGTTCGCATCTGTTATATAAGCTTGCTACTGTGACGACCTCGTCTGTGTTGATATTTGCCGGAACACTATTTTTTGGCCTGCTATCCGTTGTCAACTTTGTGTATAGCCTATCTTATTTTAACGCGTCTCGAAACCGGTTTCTTTCTTGGTATCTACTGGCAACAGCGTTATCACTTATGATCATTACCGTTTTCCTACTAAGCAACGGGTGGTTAGGGCTTAGAACATGGGCCCTGTAGTTTAAAGTCGCCTGGCTATGGATGATTAAAACAAAGATCGAAACTGCATCTATAGCTTAGTGGTGCCAAAAGTACTAGTCGAAAATTCAAGTTAGCGACCCTCTAAGGCAGTAAAACTTAAGTCATAGTTATATAACTAATAATTTAGTTATATATTTGCTCAATCCAATATGTGGTGGTTCAATCAACTATGTCATGAGAACAGTACTAAGTTCAAGCGGCCCGGCTTGTTTGTCTATTTTACTCCTTTTCTATCTTGCCAATGATGGACTAGCTCAGCAGCGTGCACCGATGAGCCTGTCGGGTGTAGTAATGAATGAAGCAAAAATTCCACTGCCTTTTGTGGCCATTATACTCAAAGCCAAAGCTGACTCAGCGATTATCAAGACGACAGTCAGTGAGCTGGACGGTACGTTCAAACTAGTAGGTGTATCAGCAGGGACATTCATTCTCGAAACGAGTATGCTTGGTTACGAATCGATCCGAAAAGAGATTGACGTTGGACAGGCCGGTGGTAACCTACCGGTGGGAACACTCCAACTGACTCCATTGGCAAAAATGTTATCCGCCGTTACGGTTTCGGGCCAAAAACCATTTATCGAACGGCGCGCGGACAAACTAGTCGTTAACCTTACCGATCAACTAACTGGCGGATCGTCGCTGATGGATGTGATGGATCGCCTGCCGGGTGTGCAGGTAAACTTGGATAACCAAATTAGTTTAAATGGGCGTAACGTACAGGTTTACATCGATGGCAAGGCTACCCCACTATCGGCCGATGCCCTGGCGGGTCTGTTACGAGGCATGTCTTCGACATCCATTGAAAAAATTGAATTGATTGTCCGCCCTTCGTCTAAATACGACGCATCTGCGAATGGCGGTGTAATTAATATCGTCCGAAAACGGGGCACTCGAGAGGGGCTTAGAGGTAATCTGTACGGGGGGGGTGGCATTGGACGTTACCCAAAAGCCAACGGCGGATTTAATCTGAACCTTAAAACGGGCAAGTATAATTTGCTCATCAATACCGATTACAATGTCAATATGTACTACGTTGACAATTCTATTCAGTCAATCCCTGTTAAGCCGCTGAACTCCTCTGCTGGTGCTACTGAATCAACAATCAGGAGCATTCGGCAAACCAATAACATAACCCCCAATCTAGGGCTTGATTACTACCTGACCAAAAAAACGACGCTTTCCCTGGCCGTAACCAATGCACTACAACTGTTCAGAAAGACAGCCTATTCCCAGATCCGGAGAATCGAAGAGCCAATGGCTAAAGAAAATTCCGACAATCAGGTAAAAACGACAACGAACACGTTTTCATCGGGCTTCCATTTGCTTCACCAGTTGGATACGCTTGGCAAGGAACTGACCGTTGACGTGGATTACTACCGAAACACGAGTAATTCGAATCAGTATACTACTGAACGGTTTTTTGATCAGCCTTTTGATACGATAAGGCGTACATTCTTCGATCAAAGCAACGCGTTCGATGTCTATTCGGCTAAGGCTGATCTGGCCGTTCCCTTCAAAAACAAAGTGCAGTTGGAAACGGGTTTCAAGTCCAGCTATGTGGCGACAAATAACCGAAATGTACTTTATGATGGCGAGAGTGTAGCCCTCGTGCGAAACGATTCCCAGGAAGACACCTATCAGTATTCGGAAACCATTCATGCGCTGTACACGACGTTTCGTCAGGAACGAAAAAAACTATCGTATCAGCTCGGGCTTCGTGCTGAAATGACCCATAACCGGGGCCGGCAACTCCAGGCTAACCAGTCTTTCGGGCAACAGTATGTACAGCTTTTCCCGACAGTCTTTCTTGATTACAAAATCAACGACAAGCATGGTTTTATGGTCAGCGTGGACAAAAAGATCAACCGACCGACCTATGAGAATATGAATCCGCTGCTGCGGATTGTTAATGCCAATAACTTCGTACAGGGCAATCCAGCTCTGCGCCCCGTGTCGTCGTACACCGGTTCGGCTACCTATGCCTATCGTAACGCTCTCTTTGTCACGGCTGGCTACAGCGTTGACGTTGGCGACTTCACGTACGTAGCGTTTCAAAATCTAACTAGAGACAGTACGACGATTCGACCCATCAATAACCGTTATACCCAGACCTATAGCCTGCTTACTGCTTACAACAGTCAGATCAAACCGTGGTGGTATACGAGCACCAGTATCAATCTGCGGAAATTAGCGTATCAGTTGGTCAGGGATGAACCGAAAGTAGTAGGCATTGGTACCGTTAATATTGATACCTACAATAGCTTCTCGATTACCAAACAGCTTTCCTGGCTTGTTCTTTTTCGGTACCGGGGAAAGGCCCAGGAACGTAACATCACAACCGATGCGTATTTCACCTTGACGACGGGTTTACGACAAACCCTGTTTGGCAAACGGGCCACTGTTTCGCTGAATGTGACTGATGTGTTTCACACCTACAAAAGCCGGTATATCCAGGAATCGATTTTACTGCGTCAGCGCTGGGACAACCAATACGAGACAACAACCGTTAGACTAAATGTCATCTATAACTTCGGTGGCCAGGTGGCCAAAATAAAAACCAGCTCTGCGGCTAACGATGAAAAGCGTCGGAGTGACACCAAAGAAAACTGATCGTTTAGGCTTACAGTCGACAGAAGCCACTAGCGAAGCCGGCTAAAATTATAGATAAGTCCGGCCAAAACACGTTGTTGGCAATTTTGCCCGTTGCCGTTCTTCTGGAGGCAGGTTCACCAGCGTCGGCAAACTAATTCCTCTATCAGCAAACGCCCTATGTTAACCGAACAGCCTATTGTCCTAGAGAGTGAATCAGTGTTTAACCACTCAATATGTTTCTGGTGCTTTCTCTTAAACGACTGTTTTTCTTAAGTAACAGTAGACCAAGCTAAATGGAAAGTTTTCTTGGGTCGTTAGGCACAACCGCTTTATTTCGCTGTTCCAAGCAAACAGCCTTCGATGCGTACCTGCCTCCTTGTGACACTCGCTCTGTTACTTTATGTAAATGAAACCAGCATAGCCCAGCCAGCGCCTGTTGGGCTGGACCATCAACAATTTGTCCCACGCACTTACGTGGAGGTGGGCGATACACTACGCTACCGCCTGTTATACCCACTCGACTATAATGCCCGTAAGAAATACCCGCTCCTTATCTATCTGCACGGCAATGGGGAGCGGGGCAATGACAACCAAAGACCACTGTTGCGGGTGCCGGCTGCGCTGACCAGTGACACGGGTCGCCAACGCTATTCCTGCTTTATGTTGGTTCCCCAATGCCCTACCCAGCAAGTATGGGTTGACTTTCCCAACTTTCCTAGGAGTCTACGCACGTCGGATCAGCCAACTCGGCCCGCTCAGCTAACCTTGTCGCTGATTGATGAATTGATTGATCAGCTAGCCATCGATACCGACCGAGTGTACATCACTGGTTATTCGAGTGGGGGAGAAGGTAGTCTTGATCTGCTGACGCGTCGGCCGACGCTGTTTACGGCGGCCATCCCCGTGTGCTCCGTTGCCGACACGGCTCGGGCAAAATCGATTCAGGCAATCCCGGTGTGGCTGTTTCACGGCTCGGCCGACAGCGTCAACCGAGCGGAATATTCCCGGCTGATGGTTGCGGCCCTACGCCAGCACGGGGGTAGTCCCCGCTATACTGAATATCGCGGAGCTGGCCACAACATTGTCCAGCAGACCTACGCCGAGGGCGGTCTTTTCGAGTGGCTGTTTAGTCAGAAGAAGCGCTAGCATACCTGTTTTATGGCTGGTTCAAGCCGTCCGGTTCGGTGAGGAAACGCAAGTTATCCAGCACGGAAATCAATGGAAAAGAACGGTCTGAGGAGATAATCTGGGATGGTTGACAGACTTTTCATGCTAATCCTGCAAAAAGCTTATCGCCAAGCGCACACACGCTATCTTTTTGAGTGAGTTACCCTACCTTAGCCCCTTTGAACATAATGGCTTTTCGGCAACATTAAACTCGCTCGCTACTGATGACTGAAACCCAAATGCTGGTTAACCAAACAGCCAATGCCTATCAATGGATTAATAAGCTGGTGGAGACCGTGCCGCGTGACAAGTGGACTATTATTCCACCGACCCTAGAATCCAGTATCGATTGGCAACTGGGCCATTTGCTAATCAGTCATTACTTCCATTCTATTCTGGTTATTCGGGGCCACCAAATGGACATTCTCCAGCAGCTTCCCATTCGGCAATACAGTGAGTGGTTCACCGTTGCTGCCCCTTCTTTATCAGTAGGCAAAGTAGATTCCGCTAAACTGACAGCGGATTTGCTCCTCATGCAGCAAAAGTCATTGGCTATTTTGGCGACGGTGCAGGCTTCGGAACTCGATGATCCGTTAGAGCCAACCCCGACCGCTCACCCCATTGCCACTACAAAAGGAGAGGCTATTGATTGGAACATCCAGCACACCATGTACCACTGTGGCCAGCTTGGACTCATTAAGCGCGTAGTAGATAAGCGTCACGATTTTGGCCTACGATTGCGTTAGATTGCCCGCGACACGAACGCTCCCTCGTCTCAAGGGGGAGCGATTTGTGAGACAGTGATTTTTTCAATACCCGTCAACGCCGGTCAGTAGCATACGTCTCCTTAGAAACTACTTGATTTTAACACCCTTATATTCGTAAAAGTCAGAGTCTGGACCACTACTCATCAGTAGCTCTCCGCCGTCAGTTTGGATTGACTGGCCTTGGCGAAAACTTAAAACAGTAGCCGACCCCCCATACGCATGGCCAATTGCATCCAACGATTTGAGTGCCGGTATTTGAACACCTTTTTTACTTTTAATTAGTAGTTCGGTAGTCCCCTGTTTGGAAATCTCTAATGTATCAACATAAGAGGAAGAGACTTGCTGAGTAGTATAATTCTTAAGTTTGACCTCACACACGTAGACACCGATCCGTTGATCGCGTACGTCAACGCCAGAATCAGCAACTACATCGGCTTGTTGACAAGAGGAGTTGATCATCATTACGAAGCCAGCTAAAACGAGCAGGATTTTCATGGCTGATTTAATTTAAGGGAGTATAACATCCTTAACTGCGCAGATCTTTTTGTGTCGTATAAGTGGCGCTCTGTTAACTAAAGTACAAGACACAAGGTTAACTACTTATTAATAAGCAGATTCATAAGACTCTATTCGCTTCTTGTCTCAGGTAGGAGCCTTTTTTGATACGAGTAACTAACCATTTGTATCTATCGCACAGCTAATATTGGAATACATTAATTCCAACTAATAGAGTAAAAGAACGGTTGCCAGCACTTACTTTCAACAAAGGATTTGGTAATTTTCTAATCTACTTACTCTACTAGCTATGGACCTACTTGAAGTACTCGCCAAATGGCTTTTTTGGCTCTTTGATGGAATCGGTGTCAACTTTATTCTAAAGAAAATTGCCAAAGCATTCGACAAAAAGAATGAAGACAGCCCAAATTCAAACAGCAATTCGCTAATCAGCCCAAAGATACCACAGTTGTAATTTATCGTTCTGTTCAAGGATACATAATCATGATCTAGCTTTCGTACTATTCTTAAGTACGAAAGTCGGTACTCTTTTGACCTTTCCACCCCTAAAAGCATAATAATAGTGCTTTTGTAATGGCTTTATTTTCGTACTTCCTAGGCAAATACGAAAAGTGGGTAGTTTCCTTCATCTCACATAGGAGCCTTTTATGGGACAATTGTTTTTTTACCGATTGCCGATGCTAGGTAGTCGCCTACGGTCACTTACTACCAGACTCGTATGCCCAATGATTTCCTAATTTCATTGTGGAAATGTTCATGATTAGTCGAATTGGTGTTACTCAGGCTCACAATCGTAAGATCCTCCTCTTGCAGATGGGATAATAAGGCATTCGCGCCAGCGATGCGTCCGGGTCGTTCGGCTACGGTATAGGTCTTACCATCAACCGTATACTATCTAACCCACAACCCATACCCATAACTATCGAGTTTCGGGGAGGCCGTTAAGAGCAAGGCCAAAGTAGCTGGTTTCAACAGCTTATTGGCAAACAGGGCATTCGCAAACGTCAATACATCGTTCACCGTTGAATACATCGCTCCGGCGGTGAAAAAGTTTTCGATATAATAGGGTATATCATTATAGAGCTGATTGGTTTTAGGGTTTAGCGAATAGGTGCTGGCTAACTGTTTAATGACTCGCTGATCGATCAAAATTCCGGTTTCTTTCAACTGAAGTGGGATAAAAATTCGCTCGGCTAATACTTCGGAATAAGATTGATGACAAACGTGCTCAATAATCTTTCCCAGCATTAGGAAGTCTCCGTTGTTATATTCAAAGTGAGTACCTGGGCTAAATTTTAATGGATTGTTATAATATTTCAAGAGTAACTCGTCAGTGGTGTAGGGATTTTGTATGTTCTCAATCCCCCGGTTCTCAATGTTGTCGATACCGTAGGTGTGATTCAGCAGATGGTGGACCTTAATCTGGAATGACTTTTCATCCGTCAGGCTAGGCAAATAGGTATGGATTGGCTGGTTTAAGTCTAGTTTGCCCTCTTGATAGAGTTGCATGACGATAACCGAAGTGAACAGCTTAGTGATGGAAGCGATCTTAAACGCAGTATGTTGGTGAATAGGAATGTCAAATGAGCGATTTGCTAGGCCAAATGAGTTCTGATAAATAAGTCTTCCTTTCCATTGCACCATTAAGGTGCCGCTGAATTGATGCTCTTTTACATAAGCCTGTACTAAGCTATCTACGGAGTTGACTTGGGCAAACAGACTGAGCTGGCCTATCAACAAGAAAGGAATTACAACTAAAAATTTTCGAAAGACATGCATAAGTATAAAAGATCAATAGTCGAGCGAGTATATGCATAGCATGGTAGTATGTTATACATATTAGTAAGAGCGGTATTTTTTTAGTGTCAAAGGGTGATCGAGCTGAAGAATTTACAATAAGACGTTGAAGGGTATATTAGGTGCTTTAGTTGACTGGGGTGCTAACGGTTGGGAGGAAGTAAAGAGGTAGGAGGTTATTTATCTTGTTAAACGCCCCATTTATGACTCATATTCTTGGCGAATCTTCCCTCGTCTCAATTGGGAGGGGTATTATGAGAACTTATAATTCACGATGATATCATCATTTTGAAGCTGAACAATGAGCAGGCGACAGCTGGTTTAGCAAGGCCAAATATGACTTCGTTTAACATACTTTAACCCCGATTACATCGCATTAATAAGTCACGGTTCATAAGTTTGGGGCTATAGCCAAACTCCAGCCTATGCGGTATCTTTTCGTCTTACTCCTGCTATCATCATCCGCACTCGCTCAGCCCATCACCCAGGCCCAGACCTTAGCGGCCATTGGTAAAGTTTGGGGGTTTCTCAAATACTATCACCCACAGCTAGCGACTGATAAAGTTGATTGGGACGGCCAACTCGTTCGACTCATTGAGGAAGCCCCTACCATCCAGTCTAAGGCTGACTTGTCCGCCCGACTCCTAAGCTTGATCGGCCAACTAGGCCCGGTTAAACCTTGTTTACGTTGTGCACAGCCCGACTCCGCGAGCTTTAGCCGAAACCTAGACTTAAGCTGGCTGGCCGATTCGTCCCTGTTTAATCCAGCGCTTAGCCGGCAGTTGACCTTTATTGCCGCTAATCGAAACCAGCGGACTAATCAGTATGTACGCTGGGACCCTTTTCGCAACCGATTAACCTTTTCTGAAGCCGAGTATACCGCCATGGCCTTGCCTAGTGCATCCTACCGGCTGTTGGGACTGTTTCGCTACTGGAACATCATTGAATATTTCCATCCCGCCAAATACGCCATGACTCAACCTTGGTCGCAGGTGTTGCCCCAGTTCATCCCCCGCTTCCAACAAGCGATCGACACGCTACGATATCAACGCGTCTTGCAGCAGCTTATTAGTGCGACCCACGACGGTCATGCCGAGTTGGTCATCCCCCCAGCGTATCGACTTTCCTGGACCAAACCGGCCCTGTTTCCCCCCTTTGATTATCGGTTGTTGACTGACTCGCTATTAGTGACGGGGTACCTCCATGACTCGCTCAGCCAACTCGATGATATTCGCCGGGGGGATCGCCTGATTCGCATCGGTGATCACTCGATTACTGAACTCATCGATGATCAAGCGCCGGATTATTCGGGCTCGAATCGCTCGGCGCTGATTCGTCAGCTGTTGCCGGTTCTGCTCACCGGCTCACAGCCCGTGGTCCAGATTGATCTGATCCGCGATGGCCAACGCGTTCAAAAAACGATGCATCGGTATCACTTCGAGCGGTTTGGCTATCGCCCCCCGTTGCCTGTCCCAACCAAAACCGTGCCCCCAACCATTGGCTACGTTGACTTGGGTACGCTTTCTGTGGGCGAAGTAAAGCAGGTCATGGAGCAGTACCGAAATCGACAAGGCATTATTTTTGATGTGCGGTCTTACCCCAAAGGGACCTTTCAGCGAATTTGTGAGTATTTAAATCCGGCCCCCAAGGGGTTTGCGCGTTATACCAAACCCGATCTATCGTCTCCCGGACGGTTTATCTGGAGTGAGGTGCAGTACGTAGGGCGAAAAAACCCGGATTACTACCGGGGCAAAGTCGCCATTCTCTGTAACAGCCGAACCCAAAGTGCAGGGGAATCGACGTGCATGGCGCTGCGGACAGCGCCCCAGGCCAAGATTATTGGCACACCCTCCGCTGGGGCCAACGGTGATGTGAGCTATGTGACGTTTCCGGGTGGGTATCAAACCCGCTTTAGTGGGCGGGGTGTTTACACGCTGGATAGGCAGTTAATTCTGGGGCCCGGCGTTCCCATTGATATAGACGCAACCCCCAGTGCTGCTGACTATTTATCAGGCACAGATCGCGCCTTACAAGCGGCCATCGACTGGATCAGTCAGTAGCCGGGTGATTGTAATGGCGGCATTGATCCAGTCGAGGGGAGTTTGCATACGGCAATCTGTCATACTCGGCTGTCTCGAACAGGAGCGTTTTTTAATGTACGTCTAGTAATTCGCCACCGTGGCTCAGGTAGTAGCCTACCTTTTCCAAAAACTACAATGGCTAGCCTTGTCTTCATCAGATACCAGCCACTATCCGTTTCCTGTTCGAGTGGGCTCCAGTGCACTAGATCTGTCGTTGGCTAGCCGTTAGCTAGTAATTACTACGCGTGACACGTTCCTTTGCTTGCCATTCACAGTCCTGCCTAGCTGGCGTTGCAACGAAAGAACCGAATCGGTGTCTTTACCTAAATGAATCGATTTACTCACCACTGTTTCAACTGTATGATCAAATTGATAGGGATCGCTCTGTGCTTTGTTTGCTTAACTTCTTTCGCCCAGCAAAACCCATCCATAACCAATCAAAAACCTATCTCGTTTGATGGCAGAGGGGAACTTAACTATGACTTGCCCCTCAAGCAAAACAACGTCTACCGGATAAAGGTCTATCAGGAAGATATAGATGTTGAAGTCAACCTTTACGATACTAGTCGTCAGAAAGTCTGCTCAACAGACCTGGCTGATGGCAACAAGGGGTATGACCAGTTGGAATATGTTGCCCAACAAAGTGGGCTTTACAGGCTAAACATCAAATCAGTTTCACCAAAACCTGTCCCCACTGGACTTATCAAAATAGAGGTGACCACCTTGAGTGAAGCCCAGATCAGGCGACGACAACAAATTGCTCAAGAGCTCGCCGTTGAAAATACAAAAGCAGTCACCACAATCGATGTTCAGCATTTCTGGGAGGCTTATGACAGGCTAAAACAATGCAGAACCTATGTCGACAGTGTAGAGGTCATTCAAGCCCATTATCTGGACCGGGCAACGAACGGATTGAAAGAATTTCAGCGGGTGAGGTATTTGGCGGCTGAGTTTTATATTGAGAGGATAAAGAAGTACCGGAGGTTCTACGCGAGTGTACGGGAAAATACAATGCTTTTTTTAAATCCCGCAGAGCTATCGGCAGTCATTGCCAAAACACGTTCTTTATATGAGAAGGGAACACCAGCCAAGATTGCTATTACTATTGGCCCCATGTCCTCGGGTGGAACCTTATCGAATCAGTACGTGCTGATTGGCCTTGAAATGCTGGCTGGTGACAAAAACTGTGATGTTTCCGAGATCACAAACGAGAACCTGAAAAGTGATATTCTGGTGCGCTCTGGTCAACGGGATGTGCTGAATTTTGTCAAAGAAACCATCGCTCATGAGTATATCCATACCCAACAGAAAGCAATTAGTAAGGACGCTTGCCAGTGTGTTTTACTCGAACAAGTCCTTAAAGAAGGAGTAGCCAGCTTTATGGCGGAATCATTAGTCATGGAGCGGACTCAGGAAATAACGAGTCGAGCGGCAGTCTATGCCACAAAAAACGAAAAGCAACTATGGCAGGCAATAAAAAACGAACTATGCAGTACAAGTGTAAAAAATTGGTTATTCAATGCAGCCACCAGCAAAGAACGGCCTGGTGATCTGGGCTATCGAATGGGCTACAAGATCGCGCAGGCCTACTACAACCAATCGGTAGATAAAAATGCAGCTATCAGGGAGATGATCGAACTGGACAATGCTTTGATGTTCCTCGATAAAAGCGGGTATGATCGAAAGTTCCGGTAGCCAAAATAGTCCCGTTTTGATCAATGGGGCTCCGCTATATCAGACAATACTCATTAGTGAAGAATTATGGGATGGGGTGGACTAATTGGGTAAGTCATAGCATGCTCAATCTTTTTTATGGCTGGTCAATAAGCAACCGGTTTAACGACTCAATTGGCCCTCGACAGCATCGGTATACCGTCTTATCGAAGCAAAAGGATATCTCTTTTTGTCCCAAGCGGCAGGATTTATGGAGATGAGGGCAAAGAAAGCTGAAAAGAATTTTTGCCGTATATTGTGTTAGCTGCGTGATTTATCCTTACTCTGTTCAATCCTCATGACAATCATTGATGACCATCAACTATGCTCAGCAACTGCCCGGTGAAACCCTAAACGATTTCGTCTTTGCTTTTTGGAAGACCCACAACAACACCGACACCGATTGCCATTATACAATACTGCCTGATGCGGGTATTGAATTAATTGTCTCCCTTCAGCCGCAACGACAAAATCAAATAGACCTGTTTGGTCTATCCACTCATATACTTGACATCACCATCCCAAAGAGGGGTGTCTTGTTTGGTGTTCGCTTTAAACTCTTAGCGGCTGAATACTTACTAAAAACTACTTTACCAACCAATTCCATCCAGAAACCGCCAGCAACTTTGGGGGGGATGGAGTTACAGGCAGAAACGCCGTTGGATAGATTTGCCGATTTGTTGAGTGAACGGCTAGAGCACCAACTCAATTGGTCAATTGTAGACCCAAGAAAACAGAAGCTGTCAGAACTCGTATATACCTCCAAAGGAGCCGTTTCGGTCCACGATTTAGCCCGTCAAACCGGTTGGGCCGCTCGCCAAATCAACCGGTATTTCAACGCTACCTTTGGCTTACCACTAAAGGGTTATTTGGAACAACTTCAGTTTTTTTCCTCCTTACCCCAGATCAGTCAGGGTCAGTTTTATCCCCAAGCGTACTACTATGATCAGTCGCATTTCATCCGACAAACCAAAAAGCATACGGGTCGTACGCCCAAACAACTCTATCAGCAACGGGCTATCCGATTTGTTCAAGTAGGCCACTACACCAAGGACTAAGTTGGCTGATCACTCAAATGAGGCAGGAATGACACTAATTTCGATGAGTAAAGAGTCGAAGTGGAAATAAAAACCAAACGTGTTTCGTATGCTTTTAGGCTCACTCTGAAATACGACATTTTCGGCCTTTAGCTTCTCATACATTGCGATGACCGTTTCTTTATCGGGCTGATAAAAGCCAATGTGGAAATTTTCAGGATAGTGAACGGTGTGTTCTTTATTGAGTCTTGATGACCAGAGTACTAAAGCAAATTCATCGGTATTGGTTAAGACCGCAATGGCATCTTTGCGATTCTGAATGCAGTTAAAACCTAAGTGCTTTTCAAACAAGTTGATTGCCGCAGGAATGTCCGTGAGGACGATGTTGATATGGTTGAGTTTCATGTGATTTGTCTGTAAATGATGCCACAAAATTGGGCTTTGTACATCCTTACCAATTGGACAAATCGGACATTTTGATGAGGTCATTAATACTCCCGAATAACAGGTACGCCAATCTCGCTTTGTCTCAGGTGGGAGCGATTTGTGAGCTAAGTAGTGTTTTATTTCTCCTCGTCTGTATCGTCCTGAATCCCTCTATTATTACGCCAATAGGCACTTTTCGGAAACAAAGAACGGCATCAGGATAGCTCACTCTATTCCCTACAGCTTAACAAGCTCTACTCTTTAGTCCTAAAATCAACTAGGTAAGGCTTCAGTCGATCGCCATGCTCATTCCGGAAACTTGGACCCATCAACAACTGATAACGCTGATTGGGCGTCACCTCAAGTTCGAAGCAGAAAGACATCCTATCGTCCGAAAAGCCCAGTATCTTTTTTACTTTAGGCATGCTGGCCATCTTCAAATCCCCTTTACCAAAACCGTAGTAGCGGGTGTCCATCTGCTGGGAGAAGTGGAGAGTAATCACCGGCCTACTCATACTGACTACTTGCGAGCCATTCTCAAAGGGGGCCATGCCAATTACGCTGGGTCGGTAGTCGTTGAAATTCCAGACCGACGGCTGACTATTTTCGGCAAGGGTTCCTGTTAACAGATCCACCTCGATATAACTATCGCTGAAAACCCTCTGTGTCGCCTTCACATAGTCCGAGGCCTTCGCTTGGTAGGGGTTGCGCACGAATGTTTGGGGGTTGCGCGCAAATAAAGGAAAGGCCGTACTTTGAACCTGAATCATGATCCGATGGCCTTTTTTAAAGGTATGTAACACATCCTGCAACGGAAAGCGAACGGCTGTTTTCTGACCAGGACGAAGTGGCTGGGGGGTTTCAAAGCTATTGCGAAACCGGGCGGGCATCATTTCCGAACGAACCATCTGCCAGTAATTGCTCAGGGTGACGTTTTTGTTGGGCATATAGGCATGATTCGGTTCATCCAGGGGATAAACGTCGATCAGCTTGACAAAAAAATCAGCATCCGTACCCGTACTGGCGATGTTGAGAGACGCCCTAATCTCACCTCCCAGGGTTACATCATCCGCTAAAACTCCAGTTTGAAATAGCAGTACGTCGGGTCGACGGCCAGCAAAACGCTGATCTTCGCTCATGTAGCTGAAGGGCGTAAAGTTCATCGTCGACGTTAAATCCTCGGTGTGGGGAACGGGCTTGAGGGGATCGCTGAGGTAAGACAGAGACTGAATCTTTTGGGGTGGTTGCCCATCCAACCTACCCGATGCATTTAGGTAAAGTCTTTGCTTGTGAATACTGGCCGCAGGCCATTGATCAAACCGACTCCATTTTTTCAGCCCCGTATCGAACATATACGCTTCGGGCAAACCCGTAGTCGTACCTATGCCTTTTAAAAAATGGCGAAAAAATTTGGCTTCAATCTGGTTCATATAGAAGCTGGCCAGGCTATCGCCAAAATAAAGGTTACTGTGCAAGGTATGGCCCGTCTCATGGGCCCATCCCCCGTGCCCAAACGGCCCCATGACTAGCGTATTGTAGGTACCGGGGCTCTTCTTCTCAATCGTCTTGTAGAGATTCAAGGGCCCCGACAGGTCTTCGGCATCAAACCAACCGCCTACGGTCATGACGGCTGTTTTCAGGTTAGGCTGGTAGTGCTGAAGGATGGCTCTCTTTTTCCAGAAGTCGTCATAATTGGGGTGGTTCACCATTTGCTGCCACAAGACGTTGTCTTTGTAGTAGGTGTCAGCAAACGTCAGCGGACCTTGATCGAGGTAGAGTTGGTAGCCATCCCGGACCACTTTAGCCGTGTTGACCGGCTGACTATCGTACCAAGCCAGGGTGGTGGTGTCTTTCTTTGGAACGCCAAACCAGGGAAAGAGTAAAAAATAACTCTGCAAGAAGGCCCCATTATGGTGAAAGTCATCGAAAAAGAAGTCCGAAATGGGTGCTTGCGGGCTGGATGCTTTCAGGGCAGGATGGTTGCTTAGCAAACCGGCTGCGGTATAAAAGCCGGGGTAGGACATGCCCCATTGGCCTACATGGCCATTGTTGTTGGGTACATTCCTGACTAACCAATCAATGGTGTCGAATGTATCGGAGCTTTCGTCTACGTCAGCACTGCTCTTGTGAACGGTTATGGGCGTCAGATTCGTGAACTGTCCTTCACTTTTGTAGCGACCCCGGACATCTTGATAAACAAAAATATAACCCTCCTGCATCATGGTCGTCGATGGGCCTAATCGTTGGGGATAATTATGCCTTCCGTATGGAGCAATGCTGTAGCAGGTCCGCTGTAATAGGATTGGATAGGGCCGGGCTAGCGTTGCTTGTTTTGGGGTGTAAATAGCGGTAAATAGCTTCACGCCATCCCGCATGGTAATGTAGGTTTCGGCTTTGATGTAGTTTTCCTTAACGTCATAGGTTGGCTGCGCGCTTAGATGGTGCCGGCCAAGGAGGAGCCCAACCATGAGCAATTGAGTAACCGTGAGCTTCATAACTGATTCATCTGGAGTCTATCGGGTTAGCAACTAGTAGTGATCTACGGTTAGTTGCTCCAACCAAAGAGTAGGTAATAGCTAGCTGCGCTGCATCCGTAGCGAATATTTGCAGGCTATAAGGTGCTTCTAAGCCAAGAATTATAGCGTTATGGTCATATAACTGTGTCACTTGTCCGTATTTTAAAACGCCCCAATTATAGATATCCTCATGTCTTAGGTGGGAGCGATTTGTGAGAATCTATGAGTTCTTCGCCGATCAGCTATCCTGTCTACTAGCATACGCCCGTATACTAGTAGACAAAAAACAGAAATAGAAAGCCCTTTTTTGGCCTTCTGCGCAAATCATCAAATCTGCCTTTGAAACGCTTTTTTGTAGTGTGGGGCAAACTTCTTCTCTTGTTTCAGCGCAAAATTGACCAGCAGAATCAGGGCCGGGACTTCGATCAACGGGCCGATGACAGCGGCAAAGGCCGCACCGGAATTGATGCCGAAAACGGCGATGGCCACGGCAATTCCCAGCTCGAAATTATTGCCCGCTGCGGTGAAGGCCAACGATGTAGATTTGGTGTAATCCGCACCAGCCCGTTTCGACAGATAGAAGGCCGAAAAAAACATGATCGCAAAATAGATCGTCAGCGGAATGGCGATGCGCACCACATCGAGCGGGATGGAGACAATCAACTGCCCTTTGAGGCTGAACATAACCACGATGGTAAATAACAGCGCAACGAGCGTTATAGGGCTGATGGCTGGCAAATAACGTTCCTCGTACCAATGGCGGCTGAAAACCCGAGTGAGGATGATCCGGGAAAACAATCCGGCCAGAAACGGCACACCCAGATAGATGAAAACACTCTTGGCCACTTCGTTAATCGTAATGTTGACCGTATAGCCTTTCAGCCCAAACAAAGGCGGTAGCACGCTGATAAAAACGTACGCATAGACTGAATAGAACAGCACTTGAAAAATGCTGTTGAAGGCAACCAGGCCAGCGGCATAAAGACGGTCGCCTTTGGCCAGCTCATTCCAGACGATGACCATTGCAATGCAGCGGGCAATGCCGATCATGATTAAGCCGGTCATGTATTCGGGTTTATCAGGCAAAAAAAGCACGGCTAATCCGAACATCAACAGCGGACCGACGATCCAGTTTTGCATCAGCGACAGGGCCAATATTTTGGTGTTGGCAAACACCTTCGGTAATTCTTCGTAACGCACCTTTGCTAGTGGTGGGTACATCATCAACACCAAGCCAATGGCCAGAGGTAGGTTCGTCGTACCGGAATTAAAGCCGTTGATGAAGGTTTGCGACTGCGGAAAGAAATGCCCGATGCCGACGCCGATCAGCATGGCCAAGAAAATCCACAGCGTGAGAAAGCGGTCCAGAAACGAGAGTCTAGGCATGGGTGGCTTGGCTCGTTACGTTCTCCTCAATGAATTGCTGGCTGTAGGCTTTGATTTCATCGCGGACTACGCGGAACTGCGCCAACTTATCACCATCAGGGGCGTGTGATGGGTCGGTGAAGCGGTGATGCACCTTCTTGGCCGTAGATGGAAAATAGGGACATTGTTCGCGGGCATTGTCGCAAACGGTAATCACATAATCGAGTGGCAGGCTGGTATATTCGTCAGCATGGTTCGAAGTATGGTGGGATATATCAATGCCATCTTCGGCCATGACCAGAATCGCCAACGGATTGACCCCGTGGGGAGCAACACCCGCGCTATAGACCTGAGCGCGGTCGCCCGCGAAATACTGCAAATAGCCCTCGGCCATCTGTGAACGGGCGGAATTACCCGTGCAAAGCACTAGAATATTTTTCATGATCGTTTTGGTTTAGTAGGTTAATTACAGCCATCTGGCCCGCAGCAAGTGGCTGCGGCTATTTTGGTCTCGGTGCTGGGCACTGGCTTTTGAGCGAATACCGTCACGCTGTAGATGCCTTTGTCTTGCTGGCGGTAGTCGGCCACTTCATCCGCTGACAGGTAGGTTTGCAGCACATCGTCGGGCAGGGTGATTTCCCGCTCCTTTTGAACTTGAATGTTGGTAAACCCGGCATCCTGCACGAGCTGCAAATAGGCGTCCTTCTGGATCGCGCCCGATACGCAGCCAACATACATTTCCGCGTCGTGCCGCAAGCCTTCGGGCAGCTCTCCTTTGAGCACAATGTCGGAAATACTGAAATGGCCACCGGGCTTCAAAATGCGGTACGTTTCTGAAAAGGCTTTGTGCTTGTCGGGGACCAGGTTCATCACACAATTGCTCACCACCACATCCGCCAGGTTCTCCGGCAACGGCATGTCCTCGATGTCGCCATAGACGAATTCGACGTTGGAGAAGCCCAACGCTTTCGCATTCTTCCGGGCACGGTCGATCATGGGCGGGGTCATGTCCAGGCCGATCACCTGGCCCGTTTCGCCCGTTTCCGCACGGGCGACAAAGCAATCATTGCCCGCACCCGATCCCAAATCCACCACCACATTTCCGGGCTTGATTTGTGCGAATTGCGTCGGTAAGCCGCAACCCAATCCCAAATCAGCATCGGCTACGTAGCCGTTCAGCTCCTGGTAATCCTGCGCCATCACAATCGGCACATTCGATTCGATTTCAGGTCCCGGCCTGGATTGGTCGCAGCACGAAGTAGGCCCGCAACAGCCATTGACGTCAGGTTGTTCGGCAATCGCGCCGTATTTCTGGCGCACGACTTCTTTGATTTGTTCAGCGGTTTCCATGTGATTTTCCTTTATTAGTTTAATGTAATATTACGATGAATAAGCGCAAAAAAAAGCCTGCTCTTTGTCAGCAGCAGGGCACTTCCACCATTGCATCCAGCAATGCGCCGAAGGTTTGTTTCGCTTCTTCCCATACAGGCGGATTGATGCAGTAGCACACGCGGGGCGGATTGATGTCGCCCTGAATGATGCCGATCCGTTTCAATTCCTTTAGATGCTGGGACACGGTTGCTTGGGCCAAATGCAATTCGCCCACCAGATCACCACAAACGCAGGCTTTCTTCTCGATCAGCATTTGCAGGATTGCCACCCGTGCAGGATGGGCAAAGGCTTTTGCCAAATCCGCGATGCGGTTTTGCTGGTCGGTGAATATTTCTGTTTTAGTCAAACCCATGCCACAAAGGTAGCACAACAATTATTAATCGCAATATTACGATGTGTATTTTTTAATAACAGAATCCCCGTCTCATTCTACGACCTACTAAAGATGCATACTCATGGCGACTATTCCTTCGTCTCAGGTGGGAGCAGTTCTTGAGATTGCTTTTTTTAAGATACTAAGCTAATTTTTAATATGTATTCAGTGGTCCGCCAGCAGCTCAATTAGTAACATAACATGTGCCGTTTACCGTACTAACCCAACAGTCTTGACCCTAAATCGGTAAGTCACTCCTGGTGTCGATGCAACGGCTGCTGAACAACATTGAACCGCCGATTTTACCCTACTCCCGTGGGGCCACAATCTGACAATCTAAGCTAAAACGGTTTGACCCCTTTTGAGGGCATGAGACAAAGCTGCGTTACTCCTCAGCCGCACAAGCCAGCACTGCCGTAGGGGTTGCTCGGCGAGAATGCCACTTGTCCGGACAAAAACGATTTGTAGTCAGGACGCGCACTGATCCATCAGCACGCGTCGCTGATGGATCAAAGTCAGGCGTTGCCGCCGTTAACGTCCAGCAGACTACCCGTGATGTACGAACCATCACTCGATGCTAGCAAAACGTAAGCCGGAGCCAGCTCTTCGGGCTGACCCGGCCGTTGGAGGATAGTTTTGCTAGCCGCTTCCACAACCCCATCAGGGCCCATGCCTGCCCCTGGTAGAAACGGGGTGTAAATTGGCCCCGGCAGTACGGCATTGACCCGTATTTTCTTCTCCCCTAGCTGAGTAGCCAGCGACATCGTGAACGCATGAATGGCACCTTTGGTGGAAGCATAATCTACCAGTTTAGGCTGGCCCATCTTCCCCACAATACTGCCCGTATTGATGATAGCATCATTTTCCTTGAGATGAGGCAGGGCTGCCTGCACCATAAAGAAATAACCGTAAATGTTGGTCTCAAACGTACGCTGGAGCTGTTCTTCGGTAATGTCCTCAATGTTTTCAACCATGTGCTGGTAAGCCGCGTTGTTAACTAGTATATTCAGTTGACCGAACTGGGCAATCGTCTGCTCAACGACCTGCTGACACATCGCTTTGCTGCGCACGTCGGAGGCTAGCGTTACACACTGTCCGCCGAAGGCTTCGGCTAATCGTTTGGTTTCCTGAGCATCGACCTCTTCTTCAGCCAGATAGGTAATGACGACGTTTGCCCCTTCTTTGGCAAAAGCAATGGCGACTGCCCGGCCGATACCGGAGTCCCCACCCGTGATGATGGCCACTTTGCCCGCAAGCTTGCCCGCTGCCTGGTAAGTCGCTAAGTCGCTATCGGGCTCAGGGGTCATTTTGGCCTGTATAGCCGGGAAGGGTTGTACTTCACTCTGGAGTTGTTCCGCTTGCGGGTAAGTAGGTTGTTGCATACAATAGTCAAGTTCATTTTCTAATTATCATTCGATTAATCTATCGCCTTGTCAAAGTAGAATGTTTCGTTGTCCGGCTACCTTATAGCGATACAGCGCCAGTTTATTTCTTAGATTACCATACTCGAACCCACCCCTCCTTTGGACTTATGGCTACAAGAAATCTGATTTGTTCTGTAAGAAGTTGAATGCTGAGGGAATGAATGTATGCTTACCGGGGGCGGGTAAGCGTGGTCAGTTTGAGCAGCTGTATGAGAAGTGCGATGGGAGAGTGACGAAATACCAGGGAGCAGACTAGATTGGTAGCATACCGTTTTTGCTGGAAACAGACACATGAACACTTCATCGTCTAAACTAGGAGCCTTTTTGTGATCCGATTCTTATTGAAGAGCGGTTAACTTCATGCCGTTCTACACAAAGTTACCTCGTGCTGATACCCTACGTTATCGGGCAGGCCCCTTTGGCATAGCAGTGCCGGAGAACTGCCTCCAACATGACTGCTTTCCCACTTGGGCGTGCCGCGGGAGCTATAGGTTACCCCAGCGAATCAAACAGCACCAGCTAATCAGGAGCAACGATTGGAAAATTGGGGGGAGTTTCATCGACTCTAAACCAGCTTTTTTCACTGGCAGAGCTAAGAGGACGGTTAGGCTTCCAGACTCGCTGAAAAACCAACGTGGTCAAGAGCATCGCACTACAGGGGGCCACCACGTAAATCCAGTAGTGGTGGAAATCCAAGGCTCCAGCCGCCGTGCCTAAAGAACGGGCTGGATTCGTACTCATGCCCGAAAAGGGGGCTTCAAAAATGATGTAAAGCATAATTAAGCCTACGCCAAATGAACTGCTGAGCTTGCGAAATTTTTTAGAGTGCAGCGATAGCAGCGAGACGAATATTAGTAGACTCGATATAATAAATTCGGCTAAGAAAGCAACGGGCCAACCGCCCGTTTCAGGCCTTGGCGCACTTAGATTGTAATTAACATCAGGATGAGAATACCACTTTTCCAGCAACTGGTAAACTATGAATCCACAAATAACGGCGCTGGTACATTGAAATAAAATGTACCAGACCGTGTCAACAGTTGAAATTTTGCCTGAATAGCGATAGGATAGCGTAATCGCTGGATTAATGAGTGAGCCCGATTTTTTTCCAGCTGGGTTATGGTTGATGACTAGCAGCACTAGCCCCATAATGACGGCCTGAATCGTTCGGCGCCATAATTTCGATTCACCCAGAAATTGACGAACTGGTGAATCCGGATGGTGTAACAAAACGGCCGTACAACACGAGCCGATCATAAATAATGAGACCCCCATTGCTTCCGCTACATAATTTGGCCAATGATGTACAAAGGCCCGGCGCAGATCAGTGTTGAACGAAGTGACCATAGGCTACTTTAATTTACCAATTAATAAGAGAACAAATCAAGTGACCGCTACTGGCCTGGCTAACAAATCACGTTGAGGGGATTTGTGCTAACTGCTATCTGTTCGTTGCCTTTTTCATCTTTAATTTGTAGCAGATATACACCTTTTGACGAGTTGGTTGATCAACTCTACACCTTTTTTTCTGAATAGACGTGAGTTGACGTTGACTCATTGTGGGATTGTCGCCGGCAGCCGAATTCAACCCCTCTTCCGCCTACTTGATTTTTGGTAGTTTTCCTTGCTGGTTCATCGGATGCGTTAGGTCGTCATGTAGACTAAGCGTTTAACGGAATGTGCTGGAGAATAGTAGTTTAGCCCGTTTCGACTCCGTGGCCATGATCCGCCAACGGCTATTTTGTTCAACCGGCTGCTGCAACCGCTTTTCGGTTGCAGCAGCCGGCTCGATTTGCCAGCGTAGATTCTAAACAAGGTCAGCCCCTACCGGATGTGATCCCTAACTGAGCCCACAAAGCGGCTGCTCGAATAGGGGCCGGGTGAGCTTTCTCTCAAAGAACGGTTTCTAACTCATGACCCTTCTTCATTGTGGTGGGAACAACTACTGACGACCGGCCAAACGCGTTAAATTGTCAAAGAGTAGCTAGCTCATTTACGTGCAGTCTGCTCGGTTTTAACTTGCCGATCAACTAGCTTACGCTGATAATAATGAGGGGTCAGCAGCTGGGCCTTGTAGCGGGGCTCCGGGCTGGGAAGGGGCAATAAGTAGGTGATCACGGAAAGATCGCCCATCCCCTGTTGGATTGTCCAATCCTGAAAAGCCGCCCAGGTGGTGAAAGCACCCGGGAGATCTGTTTGATAGGTTCGTGATGAAGTCATATAAATCAGGTAGTCAACAAATTAGAATAAACGGTTTATTGACTACCTGTTTACGCTCTTTGTTCGCTGACCAACAAAATAAATGGTGCTATATGACTCAGGCTGATCAACCTGTTAATCCGTTGATCAGCCTGAACTTGAAACGTGGGGTAACTGGCTAACTAAGCCCCCGTTTGTCAGTTGATTTCTCGCTTTACCAAACGTGAAGGCCCGCTAAGTAGTAATGGGATCGTGAAATACACGATGATATTGATTTTTGTCGAGGGTGTCGGGCGCACCGGAAAGGTGCGCCGTTTTAGCTTTGGGAGTTCAGCTTAATGGACAGCTTTCAGGTAATCAATAAGTCAGCCCAACTGGCCCCCTCCCTGACCCGGATCGAACTACTCGAGGACAATACTACTCCGATTTTCCTACCGATTAGCGTCATTGAGTGTAAACCCATCGCGCCAGGAGTAAAGGCCGAGCGGCAGGCCTTATTGAGCTAGCCGGAGGACCATGAAACGCCCGAATTACGGCGAGGCAAATCTCTATTAGTCTCAAGAGGGAGCCTTATTTGAGATTACCTTTAGGAGAGAGTGTCTTAACCCCCTGAATGGCTGGACAAAATTGTAAAAATAGTTTAGTCCTACTACATTCAGAAACCATGAGCAAAATCAGGCGAAGTTTTACTCCCGAAGACCGCTACTCCATCGTCCAGGAAGCCATCTGTGACGGCCATGCTGAGACGTGTCGCAAGTACAATGGCACGGGCCACCCCGCTTTCCCCTTCGTTGCTGCGTAAGTGGCGAATGAAGTATTTAAGTAAAGGCAAAGAGGGCCTGAAAGACTCCTACTCACGTGTCGATCCCCAACTGCGAGTACTCGAACCGGGCCGCCGGAGCGGAGGAAAATGAACGCATAAAGCGGATTGTAGCCAAACAGGCTTTGGAATTGGAAATCAAGAGCGAGCTGCTAAAAAAAACACCTATTCAACCCAGGAGAAGCTAGCCCTTATGAAACAGTTTGAAGACCGCGCCAATCACACCCTGTTATGTCAGTGGCTTGCCTGCCTCGCAGCGTGTATTACTACCAACCCCAATCCGGTAAGCCTGGAGCCCGTCCCAGCCAGTTGACTATGAAGTTGGACGGATCATGGGTAAATAATCAACAAGTAGTCATGAGTATACGGCACTTACTGGACGTTGAATTCAATGCGCTTGGCTATGAGTACATTACCTATGATCGGACCGCCGAGCGGTTGAAAAAAGAGTACCTCATCAATAAGAAAAAGGTATACCGGCTCATGCAGGAGCATGATTTATTTTTAGGTAAAACGATCCGGCCGACAGGCAAGCGAGAGTTCGTTCAATTCCGACGAATTGAAGCTATTAAATCCTTGGAATACCTGTGCTGGAATATCAAATACGTCTGGCCGGGCCGCCGGTGCGGTAGAAGGGGAACGACGGAATTACTATCTGTTGAGTGTCATTGATGTATATAGCCGTAAAATTCTGGATTGGCTGTTCCAAGGCAGTATTCGTCAAATTGACTTAATCAACCTTTTTCGACGAATTAACCGGAGTCATGAACTGAAAGGTGTCATTCTACGCAATGATAACGGTAGCCAATTCATAGCCCACTCCGTACGCAACTTTTTGAAAAGCTCAGAGATCAAGCAAGAATTCACGCATGTTGCCACCCCTGAGGAGAATTCGTACATTGAAGCGTTTCACCGCATTCTTGAACATGATGTGATTGAGCGCAATGTATTTGACAGCTATTATGAAGCTAAAGACCTATTGAAGCGTTATTTTTCCCATTACAATAATCATCGGCTTCATCGTTCTATTGGCTTTATAACACCTCAACAGAAATGGGAAGAAGCACAGGTAGTTTACGACACAACCGCAGCGACGGCCGCCTTTTCAGAAAATTTGTCCAGTTGATAGGGGGCTAACACAAGAGAAGTTAAGAGAAAATACCCAGAAACTCCTCTCCGAGACAAATGTCTGAACCAGCTACTACAGTCCAATCCAATACTTGTGGTATAAGTGGCTGTATGTTAAGAGAGTAATTTTACAAATAGTCATCCAGCTGGCAACTGCTCCTTACCGAATTAGTTCGGTGATAATGCCACCGCTACCAGTCCAAACAAACTTTGGGTTGTCGCACTGATTAGTTTGGAGCCTCAAGATGGCACCTACCTGCCTTTCTCTCCGATCGGCCACAAAAAGTATAAGCGAGTCACCAATCAGTTCGTATCCTCTTTTATTAACCAACTCATCCTCAATCCTATAGCCTAACAATGTATCTGGATCTGCCAGGGTCTTATCCGCGTTGAGCGTTATCCGCCCTGAGTAGTTTGTACTTCCTCCACGAGGATTAAGCAAACGAGTGGTTGTGCATGTCCAAGGCCCAAGTATTTTCTTTTCCAGCTCGGGACATCTAGGCGTAAAGATTGGTGGTTGAGTACTAGGCCCCAATGAATCGGACGGAGGAGACACCGAGTGAATCTCTATACAAGCCCAAAGACTAATTAGTAGCCCACTAACAATTAAAAAGCGTAAAGGCTGATTCATCAGTGCAGGGATTTACCAGCTTAACGCTAACTCCTTTCTCTGTTGTATAATCTATGTGGCTACGGTCGGCCGCGCGGTTGCAAAAGTCGCTCCTGATCGGCATCTCCTATTTTTAGGACTGCTTATGGGGCCAAAAACGGCCCGACTAAGCGGCGGACTGTTGCCACATCACGTATACAACAGAAATAAGTTGATTGATCGGTTAATCAAATACTGAGTAACACAGTTAGGCGTTTCCAAGAAAATGAGAACTTTTCGGATGAAAACTAGCCTATACTTCTGTCTTCTTGGCCTCTTGATAAGCCTTCAGTTTCAACAGTCTTACGCCCAAAAGCTGACCTCTGGTCAACCTCAAACTACGTTCCACTCACACAGTTGGCAATTAGGCGCAAAAGCCGGATATGGTCGAGGAGATTTGTTTAGCAATAGAAACAGCTTTCAAATTCATGCAGGCTATTTTCTAATTAAGCAACTAGCTGTAGGCTTGAATGCAACTTGGTCTAATGAATGGTCCGATGGCATTGGCTATAAAGATCTCTCAGCAGGACCCTATATACGGTACCAATTTACAGATACTTGGTTCTCTCCATTTATCGAAGTTTCTTATCAGATTGGCAGACGAAGTCCGCACGATGTGGCTAGAGCAAGCTATTCGAGTATATCCACGCAAGCAACCCAACTTAATCCTGGCCTAAGTATAGAGGCAATAAAATCCTTACGACTTGACTTTAGTTATCGATTTGACTGGATTTATCTATCGAATAACACCCAATCAATCGGCTTACCTCAGATAGGAATCACCTATTTGCTTAGATAGCGATTAGCCTTGCGATTCAACGAAAACCTAGATTATTCTCAGGGTAATGACCCAGGCAGTTAAGCTACGCTCTGGAAATAATTCATGAACATAATGTGAGTGGCTGTTGTAAGAGTCTGAGTAGATACCAGAGAGCCGGTCTTACAAGTCAGATACCTGACATAAGATGGCTAAAAATACGGATCAACCGAACTTTGAGAGTTACACATTGACTTCTGCAACAGCTACCTCACTTATACAACAATTTTGGAGCAGTAAATAAGTACACTAGTAACAGTAGCTAATTGATGAACTAAATTTAACGTGTCATGAACAGAAACAAAGTTGCTTTAATCTTGCTCTTCTTTAGTATCAGTCAAACTATGCTTTTTGCTCAATCTCAGCAAACGGCAGTAGTGCATCTCTATCAAGGCAAAGTCTTTGGCTTATTTTCGGCTAAGTACCGCGTCTACGCTGATGGAAAGTTGATCTGTAAATTAGGCCGAAATAGCCATTGTCAGATCTCGTTGCCCGCTGGCAAAACTAGGTTCACAACTAAGCCACCTTTGCTAGGTATAGGGCCTCAACCTGCTTTAACCCTAGCTCTAGAACCGGGGAAAGAGTATTACTTACAGGGCGATATCAAATCTGACTTATTTCCTCCTAACAGTGCTCTAGTGCTAACGGAAGTAGTTGCTAATTCTAGCAAGTTGGAGCAGATAATTCAGGCCAAAGTAGCGCCTGCTTTGTCAAGCTCAGTTGATTAAAAAGCTTGGTTGACTATTGTTTTTCAAAGTCGCCTAATTCGAGACGGCTTTGCTGTTTTTAGAAAAAGTCACATAATATAAAGTTGGTGGCTGTTGCAAAAGTCTGAAACCTGCTATTTCGACTGGATTTGGGCCGTTTCTAAGCTCATCAGTAGCCCTAGAATAGGAGATGCCGATCAGGAGCGACTTTTGCAACCGCGCGGCCGACCGTAGCCACGTTAGTTATATAACAAAGCTATAAAATAATTATAGTGCTCTCTTTACTATCAATAAACTGTTAGTTAGATTCTTCTAATAAATCTAATTTCGATTCTTTGCCAAGAAAATAATGTTTGTACCTAGCTTTTGTAAAATACACACCTAACCAAAATTCTTGTTCTGTCACTTGACTCATGGTCGGGTAAGCAATGCCTGAACTACTAACAATACGATAAAAATAAGCCTTGCCTAGTTCAAAATGAACATAAGCGATTTTACCGTTATGTAGTACCAGACCTAAACTGTCAGCATCTGTTTCAACTAACACATAGCCATCATTAACTCCATTGCTTATTTTGATGGGTAGATCCGGATTTAGTGTCGTTCTAAGTTCTTTAATATAGCCAGTTGCTCGTCCTTGATGAATATAGAGTTTAGTAAGACTAGTACCTTGGCCAGAACATGGTAAGCTTATGCTAATAAAAGTCAAAACAATAAAGAGACGTTCTTTCATCGTACACAAAAATAGTGCAAACTGTAGATAGGTAATGTACACGCTTAAATTTAGTTTTTCAAGACCTGTTTTACAACTCATATTATGTTATGTGAGCTAATTGAGATGCCAGTACTTTGTAGGTATGATCGCTTTCTTAGATAAGTCTATAAATGAGTTGGAGCCAGAAGTACAATCTAACTTAACTGAATCTTCCTTGATAGCAACCTGCCGGAAATTAAGGGATAAGAAGCTACAAAACTACTCGGTTGAAGATTTGAGAATTATGATTGGTCAGCATATTGGCCTGACCTGGTTAATTCCTTTGGCTTTAGAAAAATTGAAAGTTAATATTCTTGCAGAAGGTGACTTCTGCGAGGGGGATCTGCTAATGAGCGTATTGAAAACTAGTTCATCCTATTGGTTTAATCACTCACTCGAACTGGCCGCCTTTATTACTTCACTTGAGGAAAATCTTATTAGTATTGCTACCAGTGACGCTCCTAAGACGGTACTAGAGAACGTCTATCAGAGCTTACCTGAACTCAAATCTATTTCTGTTATAGAAGTGAATATTATGTTAATCCATACCTATTTACTTAGTGACTTAAGCCAGATCTTTTCCCATACACACACTGTCATCATCGCCAACATACACGCCGTAGCAAGGAATTGATTTATAACCGCATCGTTGATAAAGCGCAATCGCTTCGGGCTGTTTAATCGCAGTTTGTAAGACAGCCATATGGTGACCTTCTTCCTTAGCCCAAGCCTCAAGTTGAGCTAGGAGTTGCTGAGCCACTCCGAAACGCCGGTAAGCAGGCTGCACGTACATTCGTTTTATTTCGACACTACCTGCTGGCTCAGCTATTTTGTAGCAAGCACAACCTACCGGTTCATTTCCATTAAAAGCGAGAACAACCCTAGCTTCTTGTAGACCAGTGTTGTGTAGATCGTATTGACTCTGTTTAGGCCCATAGCGTTGTAATAAATCGTAATCTAATTGGCTAATAAGCGTTTTGAACGCAGTGTCGTCGGCGGTGCTTCTGATGAGAGAAGTCATAAGTAAAGACAGTTGTATAATCTAAAATAAGTTAAGTACTACAGAATGGAAGACAAAAACAAGCGCTGTCTGACAAAAGGTGAGTTTAGTTAATAGCCGTTATTTTAGCGATTCCCAGAAGCAGTATGTACAAAATGGCTAATCATATAAGGCCACCTTACATGAAGTTTGGTTCGTCTCGTGTGGGAGTATTTATTGAGACAATTACTTGTAACCTGTATACGTAGCACACGAACTGATTGCCTATCAATAGATGAACGAATTACAAGATAGAATGCAGGGTACAAAGCTATCTTTTATCAGTTTATCTTTGTTTTCAATTCTAAGTAAGAAGTAGTTTGTGATGAGAAACGACGACGCTGTTGGTAGCCTACTACGCAGCGCTTTCTCGACACAAACCCGTTTGTATGCACGTTTTGACAAGTCCACCGGTTAGCGATCCGATGCGATTGCACGCTCGGTTAAGAACCATCAGTCGATGGTTATCCAAGAGCATTGAGCTGACGGCATTGGCTGGCAATTTGATTAGAACCTCTTCAAACGACCTATTCCCGGCCTGGTAGCCATGCATCCCCTGATGGCCTTATTCTTTATGGCGGCCAGTGCCTCGTTACTGCTTCACACCAACGATAAGTCCAACCGGCTGGGCCAGCTTCTAACCAGCCTACCAGTGCTGATTGGGTTCCTAGTCTTGGTCAGACACCTAACCGGCTAGGGGACCGAATTTGCAAGGGTGGTTCTTTTCCCCAAAATTGCAAGCTCATGCGATTGACAACCTTTCCAACCGAATGGCTCCCAACACGGCTTTTGTTTCATGCTCGCAGGCTTCTCGCTGGCCTGTCTGCACATCTCCAAACATTCCAAACCAAACCTGGCACAGGCGTTGGCCCTGGTGGCGGTAATACTGGTGGGGTGAGGTAGGTTAATGCTACGCGAAGCATCGTATTGTTTAGAGGGTAGATCCGGCCTGCCGGGGGGGCTCCTAAACTTGTTTGCGTGCAGAAAGACGGTTTGGGCACCGCACAGTGATTCCTGACAATACACATTCACCAAACCGTTTTGTTGCCTAGTGCCTCCTACTATGCCTGCTTTAAACTAGCCGAGCTATAGTAGCCAGTCCCTAATCAGATCGATCACGACATCTTCCTAAATTTTTGTGTGAGTAAGACTTTGCATGCAGTCGTTCTACTAAGTTGATAAGCGGCGACTGCTCATCTATATCAAGCAGTGGAATGTACAGGGTGGCAAACTCCCAAGTTGGTAAGGTAGATTGCGGACAGATCGTGTGTCTCTCTGCGGGTAAGCTACTTACAGTATAAAAAGTTTCAGCGCTTACCGCTTGATTTGCTGCTTGATCTCTACACACCAGTGAAGTATGAGTTGGGTGTCTTCAATTATTTTTAATGTTTGAAGCGCCAAACTTGCTGGTTCCTCCAGCGCGCCTAATCCCTTTGCCAGTTCGTGTAACTCATCGGCGATTCGGTACTTCAAACCAATAAGCTCACTCAACCATTGGCTCGTATCGTCATCTAGAAGACCAGTAGCTAGCTGATTGTCAATGGCGCGTTGTAGCAAGCCATTCCAGTAGCGAAATTGCTTGATGGCTTGAATCCAGTCACTTAGTACGCCTGAGAGCGGCTGTCCATAGGGGTAGTTTGATAGATTGTCCCGTTCATTCACTACGCTTGATCGGCTAGGGATAGATAGGTATATGAATACAGAAGTGATTAGTCGATATGGCGTTTGTACGGTGGCAGCTACGCTTATCAACAGACTCTATTTATTGGCGTATTGAATAGCCATAGTACTTGCTAATGGGTCAATAAACTCTACCAGTAGTTGATCAGTATAGAAAATTATGTACTAGTTTAAATCAAATATATTGTTTTAATCATATTATATAGCACTATAATAACGTAAAAGAAGTCGTTATTTAGGGAAAGGTTCATTTGTCTATCAACCTGTAAACAGCGGGATTCTTGCCTATTGCCAACGATTACTCTGTCAAGACATTAAAAAGCCCGACTCGGGGTGGAATCAGGCTTTTCTTTATAGCTAAGTTAATTGCGATTGGCACTTAGAATCGAAGGTGTTTTTTTCGACAGCGCAAGCAGCGATATGATTTGAGGGGGACAAAGAATAGCACGCTCTTTAGCAAATTAGGTCGGCTAACGCGATAGCTATCGCGTTTACTTCCACAATGGGGGCAGCCAGGCTGGTTGGTGAAGCGTTGAAATGATAAGGGAGCCGTTAGCAAGCGCATTGGCACGCTTACTAAGGTAGAGGTAATAGATGGAGTAGTCATTAGATTGATAGAGGTTAATATCATATGATAAAAATAGTTATTTATATGTTACCTAATATTAGTTTAAGTATAATATATATTAGTTGGTTGGTCCGTTTAATTACTCTTAAACAAAATGGTCATCCTTTATCTGATAAGGGCTTGCTAAGACAAAAAAGCCTAGCTCCATCACGAGCCAGGCTTTTCGCTTCTATCCACACCATATCTAAACCGCAGGGCGCGGCCCAGACAGACAGGCCAATAGGACTTGGCCCGTATTCAAAAGTACTAGCATCGGAAGTAACTCTATCTAGAAATAGTAGCTTATCTCCTCAGTGGTACAGCAAAAGTGTTTTAATGACACAATACACGCAAATAGTGCAACTAACTATCACTTTTTTTGGGAAAGTGCAATCGTGGAATTGTTGCCGTTTGGAACCAGTATGCCCGCAGTTGCTGTACATAAGCTTTCCAGTCGGCGTAGCTAAAGGGCTTAGTGGTAAACGCATTTGCCCCCTGCTCATAGGCTTTCTGAGCCACTTGCTCGTTACGGCTAGCGGATAACATGATTACCGGCACTAACCGCCCCTGGGGGTGCTGACGCAATAAGGCCAAAAAGTCAAGGCCGTCCAGACCCGACTGCAAATCTCTATCCAGTAAAATCAACCGAGGCCCCCTGCCAGCCAGACCCGTCAGGTAGCTGACCGCCTCAGCGAAGCTAGTAACATGCATAAATTCAGCTTCGGGGAATACACTACTAGCCGCCCGGTTGAGCACATCGGCAATCTCTTGTTCATCGTCTATTAACAAAATGAGGTGTTTTACGGCCATTGACGAAGGTATGATGAAGTCCTTGTAGACAACACAAAAAGCCTGCTAAACATGCCTTTCTAATTGAATTCTAATCAATTGGCTGTTTTTATATGTTAGGTGTAATTACAACTGACTGAGTACTGAGTAATGCAACAGCACGGCCCTATTCTATTTATTGATGATGATCCCGATGATCAGTTTCTTTATAGGCCTCTTTTTGAGCAGATAATTCCTGACAGGAAGGTCGTATTTTTAGATAACGGACAAGAGGCAATCGATTATTTGCGAACCACGGAGGAGAAACCCTTTTTAATTATCTCGGAGTTGACCCTAAGTGGCATGAGCGGGCTAGAGCTGCGAAAGGAGATTGAGCAGGACCCTGCCCTACGCAAGCGAGCGATTCCGTTTATCTTCTTTACCCATCCGGTTTATAAACACCTGGTCGAAGAAGCCTATGAGCTAACCATACAAGGATTCTTCGAAAAGAAGCCTGACATCCAGGCCGTGGAGAAAGAACTGCGCTCGATTATTGATTACTGGTCGACGTGTTTACATCCCAACCGTTTTGATGGCACGGAGTGAATTGTTAGATGTGTTACAAGAAGGTTAGAGTCGCTTTGCGTTGCAGAACGACTCTTTCTGTTGATAATCACAAAGGGTCGCTTCCTAGAAAAATAAAACACAAAGTAAAGCCGGATGATTTTAACCGTGTTGTTCAGTCAATTAATAGGAAAGTGATCATTATTTACATCGTTGGAATTGATAGTGAAAACAAAAAGCAGATTGTCAGTTTTGGCAACCAGAGTATGGAAGTGTGTTTTGATACGCTGTCTATACTGGTGGAAAAGGGCTGGCTACTTATGCATCTAGTGCTATCAGTTGACGCTCGGCTAATACCCCTACCAGTAGAAGCTTTTGATGGAAAACGCTTTTCTGAACCCCTAGCCCAACTAAAAAGGGAATGGGAAGCTATTCTGGCAGGCTAACGGCCCATCCATTACAAAGAGATATGCAGTTACTACACCTGGCCAGTGGTGTCTTATTCGCTGAACCAGTGTCTCCCTATAAAACCCTTGGATAATTGATACCTTCTTACAAATTTACTGGACATATCCAGTATAAGGCGATAAATTCAAGTGGAGGATATCCTTTCGACAGAAAGGGTGTGTCTTTTTAGGTTAAATTCCTGTACTGGCCGCTAGAGATTTCTGGCGGCTTTGTCTTAGTGAAGCCTGCAGAATTGATTCTGATACTAGTGGTTTCATAATTTACCTTGCCCTCAGGATCTATTCTGTTCATCCAACCGATTAAGCCGCACTGGTTCAGAAAGACTGAACGCAAGTTGTTCCCATCCGGGGATAATTGATTACATGAAAAATGCCTAACCGCAAAGCGAGTCAGGCATTGAAGAAAAAATTAGCCGCTCTACAGCTAATAGAGTTGCTAACAAAGGAATACTGAAAAAATCTCAGTATCAACACGTAGCGAGCTTTTGGCAATTGAACCACGCGTGTTTAGGCCGAACATAGTACCTAAACAGTAAATCAATACCTTCTTATAAAGCAAGCAACGGGTTGACGAAGGAAATAGTTTGATAGCCGTCAGAAAGCCACTCCTGATAGGCGGGTGTGTGCGATGGCTTGGTTATAAGCTTACTTGACTTGGTTGACGACAAGTTGTAGCTTTGACAAGGAAGATTTATTTTATGTTAGTTAACAGGTACTGGCCGCTAGAAGATCTAGCGGTCTTGTCTTAATGAGACTTAATTCACCTATCGATAAAAATAAACGGTCGTAGTAACCTTTATGGGTACAGGTAGTTGCGCTATAAAACAACAAAGCTATGACTCTCTATACCGTTCGCGTTCAGTTGCCCCATACCTTGACGTGGAAGCCCATTTCAGGGTTCGATGAAAGAGGGAATATTGTTTCCTTTCCTAAACAGAAGTTAGACGTCTACCAAGCCAAACAACTAATCGTTCAACTATTTACCCAACGACCTGATTGTAAATTTCAGGCCTGGCCAACCGTGAGTTGAAGCCGGAATCGAGTATAAGCCGAACAAATCAAAAGCGCGTAGCCCTTATTGATGGTATGCACTTCAAGTAACTATTCAACGAATAACGTTATATGCTAGTCGTGCATTGACGTTCTGGATTGCCATTGTCCGTACATTTAGCATAAGCGTTATTGACTACTCCCCAATAGATCGGATCATAATTCCAAGTCTTGGGAGGTGTTGCGTTTTGAATGTAAGCAGACTGAAACGATACTTCGGCCCATCCAGTGTTCGCTCTTTCTTCATTAAAAGAAGCTTGGTAACTCCAACCCGGCCCGCCCGATGGCGATTCATAAACGACATTCACTGTTCCACTTGTTCTGATAACAGGCGTGTCTGAGGTAGACCAAATACTACCGAATGAACGACTTTGGTGTTTAGCAACACAATAGACCATCGAGTAAAACCCTTGGTAGTTAGTAGAGCCGATAACCCCCGCCATCCAACGCTTGTTACCGCCTACCCAGTACTCTTGAAGACAGTTGACCTCTGCGGCACGCCTTCCTTTAGCCGTTGCGGTGGAGGTTCTAGTTATCGTATACTTCGCTAGATCAGCTCCTGTTCTGGCTCCTGCGCTCACTTGAGTTAAGCGTTCCTTGCTGTAGTTGTTGATCTTATAGAAGTTATCTCGCTCAAACAAATAGGCTTCTTTGCCAATGTATAGCCAGCCATCTTTACTAATCACAGTAGCCAATACAGGATCGTCGGTCAGGCGAGTGATTTCGCGATCATCCCCCTCCCCCTCAATTGCGACAAAGCTCTTGTAAGAATCCGTGTAGGCTATCAGACACTCTGTATAACGTCTGAAGTCTAATCAGCATCGAAAAGCAGGTAGCAATCGGCTAAGTCCAATTTTGCGATATGCGCTAGAATTAGTTGTCTTTTAAACACAGGCCGATCAATAATCGTACAAGAAAAACATATATATATCATTTCTATACTATATTGCCTTTCTTTTAATCATTGCCTTTCCTCCAAACTAGCTCATCAACTTACTTTCAGTATGATTGCCTTCACGATTCAACAGCTCGAGTGTTGGACCCAGATCAAAAGTCACACCTTACGCGTATGGGAGCAACGTTACAAAGCCTTTTCCCCCAAGCGTAATGGCCGCCAGCACCGGCTCTATGAACCCGATGATATCCAACGAGCGCTTTGTTTGTCCCTGTTGACTCTTCACCACTCTTTGACCGCTCAGCTAGCCGCTCTGCCTTTGTCGGACTTAAAAGCAAGAACGCGTCTGCTCATAACGGCTAGTCAACCCTTGACTTATCACGTTGTTGAACTGCTGATGGCCATTGTGGACAACGATGCGGATGGGTTTCGACAACTCCTGCAAGCCAACTGGCACCGAGTAGGAGGCCTTGTGACCTTGCGTAAACTTATACTACCCTTCCTGCAACGCCTAGAAGATGTATGGGGGTCAGGCCTGGAGACAGTCGAAGAATGGGCGTCGTCCCGAGTGATTCTGGAGCAGCATCTTGTTGACTGTACGGATCGCTTACCCTCCCCTTGGCGCATGGCCGAACGTTATATGATTGTACAAGCCAAACCGGGGGGATTTCAACTACTGCCCCAGATCGCTCATTATCTGCTGCTCAGTCAAGGCTATGCGGTTGCGCGACCTGTGCTTCATGAATCAGCGGAACTCACGCCTGAAGCGCTCCAAAGCTATCGACCCAAGTATGTGGTGGCCGTTTTGTCGGGCTGGCCTGCTCGCTCGCTGGTGCAATCCTACATTGACCAGTTAGTTAGTCTGTGTACCCCCGCCCAGGTACTATTGACCGGCGATCGGATTACCGGCCAAGATATATCAGTTCCGGAGGGGGCCGGTTTATTGCACCGAATTGAGGAGTTAATCTAAATCCAAAATAAGTCGTTGCTCTCATCAGTGATGCCAAAGTCACCTTCGTAAGTAATTTGACCTTGTTCTTAGCTAGGAATTAGTTAGACTGCACGAGACTTTTTGAGTCTGGTTCCTACTTAGAAACGCATCAGTATACCTATCAGACCGCTTCCAGCAATCGCCACTAGGCTTAAAACAGCATCGGGGTCTAGGTGACCCCAGCTATCTTCTATGAACCAACTTTCTTTAGCAAGTGCCAACTCCTACCGTTTAGCCAATGATCATCGCTCGCTGGGCGTAAGCTTTACCGAGGACGGTAAGGCAACGATCATTACCTGGGCGCCCAGGGCCAACCAGGTCGCTATTAACCTTCAAAAACAATTGGCCCCATTGCCCCTTAACCGTGACCAATACGGATACTGGTCTTTAGTAACCGACCAAATTAGCCCAGGCGATCTATATACGTTTATCCTCAATGGACACAATGAACACCCAGACCCCACTTCTCTATTCCAGCCCCAGGGCGTATTTGGCCCATCAGAAGCCGTTGAAACCGGCTTGTTCTGTTGGACGGATCAGCATTGGCAAAACCCCCATCTTGATCAATACCTGATCTATGAACTGCATACGGGCACGTTTACAAAAGAGGGAACGTTTGCCGCGATTGAGGAGAAGTTAGATCATCTGGTCGCATTGGGTATCAATGCGATCGAACTCATGCCGATCGCCCAGTTCTGCGATTCCCGCAACTGGGGCTACGACGGTGTTTTTCCTTTCGCCGCTCAGGCAACCTATGGCGGCCCGGCTGGTTTACAGCATTTGACGAATGCCTGCCACCAGAGAGGCATTGCCGTTGTGCTGGACGTGGTCTATAACCACTTTGGTCCCGAAGGTAACAATCTTCAGGAGTTTGGCCCCTATCTAACTAGCAAATACAGCACGCCTTGGGGCGAAGCGGTCAACTTCGATGATGCCTGGTGCGACGGTGTGCGCCGATTCGTCGTCGAGAACGTACTGATGTGGCTGCGTGATTTTCATATTGATGCGCTCCGGATGGATGCGGTCCATGCCATCAAAGACTGTAGTCCCGTTCATATCCTGCAGGAGATTCGCCAGCAGGTCGATCAACTAATGGAACGAACCGGCCGGCGTCACTACCTCATCATTGAGAATGACCTCAATGATCCCCGGTTCATCAATTCACTAGCCGAAGGCGGCTATGGTATGGATGCGCAGTGGATGGATGAGTTCCATCACGCGCTGCGGGTTACGGCGGGGGAGCCGCAACGGGGCTATTATGCGGATTATGACGGCGTCAATCATTTGGTCAAATCCTACCAAGATGCTTATATATTTGATGGGCAGTACTCGGTTGTTCGCCAACGGTTTTTCGGGCGAAAAGCGGCCCATAATCCCGGCCATCAATTTGTTGTTTTTTCGCAAAACCACGATCAGATCGGCAACCGCAAACTAGGTGAGCGGTCCAGCCAGCTCTATAGCTTCGGGATGCAAAAGCTATTGGCTGGTGCGGTGTTAGTGAGCCCGTATCTACCATTGCTGTTCATGGGTGAGGAGTGGGGCGAGACCAATCCTTTTCTGTATTTTGTGAGTCATGCTGACGAGACGGTCATCGAGGCCGTTCGGCAGGGCCGTCAGGAAGAGTTTGCGGCCTTCCATGACGAGGGGGACGACCCCGTACCCGACCCGCAGGACAAAATAACTTATGTGCAGTCGCACCTGCAATGGGAACGGCTGCACCAGAAGCCGCATCAAACTATGCTGCGTTATTACCAGACACTGATTAAACTCCGTCTCCATCATCCCGCCCTACGTACTCTGAATCGTGAGCAACTAGCTGTAACGGCGCAAGAAGCGCAGAGAACGCTGACACTACATCGTTGGCATAAGGATCAACACGTGCTATGCTTACTGAATTTCAGCAGCTTTCCGCAACGCGTTTGCTTACCCGTCGAGGGGAGTCAGTGGCAGAAGCTATTTGATTCGGCGGATCAACAGTGGCAACGCCACGATGAGCTAACCCCCAGTTTGTCTCCTACCACATTTACCCAGGAGAAGTCACTATGGTTATCACCTGAATCACTGTGTATCTACACAGCTGACTGGCGGGGGAAATGAATTTAAGTAAAGCGTCCATCATGGATACTTTGGCAGATGGTATAAGCGCTACCGTATCGATTGATGAGCTACCCAGTTGAGAACGGTAAACTACTTGAAGGGCCTGCCATGCCATTGACGGCCTATGTTGGAAAAACAAGGTATTTTTGACTCTTCACGAAACGCAGTCTAGTTCATGTATCGTTAGGCTTAATTAAGCCTTTGTGCAATTAGCGGATTGGGCGGGCGACACGTACGTAGCAGTGACCGAATTTGGTGAGCAGCCCCGGGCTCTAGTGTCGCTCAGTTACGGTAACGCCAGCCAACCGGGTCATCCGCATAACGGGGACAACTGGCAGCGCATGTCCGAAAAGCGCCTTCGGGAAGCCTTGCTGGAGAAGCCCGCCATTCAAAAGCAACTGGAGAAACAGGAAATGCTACGGTTTGGCCAAACCCGGTAATCATCGCCAATCGACTTGTTAGCGAGAAGGTCACGTTCACTTATGCTCTAGCCACTCATCCTGTTGCTATAGACAGCTATTTATGAGACTAACCGTACTTCATAGGTACCTGCTACTCGTTCTGCTGGCACAACCGGTAAGGGCTCAGACTGGCTTGATAGGCGATTACTATGTGGGCACCAATTTTGAGCAGAAGGCTTTCTCCCGCATCGATCCGGCGATCAGTTTCAACTGGGACCGACGCAGTCCGGGAAAGGGTCTTTCCCGCTCCTATTATTCCATTCGTTGGCGGGGTAAACTGCGGGCTCCCACGACGGGAGTGTATGAGTTTTATGCCAAAGTAAATGACGGCATTCGAGTTTGGGTGGGCAACAAGCTGGTGCTAGAGTCCTGGAAATTAAACGCCTACAAGCACTATACGGGTAGTATTGTCCTGGAAGCAGAGCACTACTACGATCTGCGAGTCGATTATTTTAACGCCATCGAGTGGGGCGAAATTGACCTCTACTGGAAGCCACCACCAACGCCCAACTCCGCCTTGAATCCGTTCTCTGAGAGTGGCGAGCCTATAGCCGCCGACTATTTTTTTCAGCAAGCGCCCCCAAGTAAGATGGTTCCTAAACCAATTAGCCCAGCCGCTACCAAGCGATCCGTTCGTTTGCCGTTACCTAAACGGGTACATCCTCCCAAACTAAAAACAGTTAAGCTGAAATCGATTCCCACGCCGGAAACACCGAAAAGGCTGCCTGATCAGGAGACGGTAGCCGCCGACACCATACTCATCCGTCGCGTGGCTGCCGAACCGCCACTGGCCATCAGCTCCGGCGCTACCTTGATTTTACGGACGGTGCAGTTTGAGCAGAGCAGCTACGTACTGCTGGCTGAGGCATCGACGGAGCTGACTAAACTGATTCAAGTCCTGAAAGTCAATCCACACTGGCACATCCATATTACCGGCCACACCGACAATGTTGGGGATGCTCGGCTAAATCTGGCCTTATCGGAGCAGCGGGCAAAGGTAGTCGCTACGTACTTGATCCGGCGGGGTATTCTTGATGAGCGGATCACCACGGAGGGGTTTGGCAGTACACAGCCCCTTGGCGACAACACAACGGAAGGCGAACGAAGCAAAAATCGCCGGGTAGCGATTACCATTCGTTGAGTTAGGTTTGCCCTTTAAGCGCAGGACATCCATCGAAATCAATTTTACAGACTTAGCTTGATTATAGCGCCTTCTTAAGTGGCAGAAGCCGTTCGATTATGCAGGCTAAAAGTTGTTTACAAAACGCCCATTTGATGAAGCACCCGTTATTTTGCTTCTCGCCAAGCTAAGTAGCGGTAAACTGTCGCTCGGCTTAGGTGAAATAACTGACCAATCTCTAAAATCGTATGGGTTTTAAGAGTATACATCGTCTTTACAGCTCGGGCCTTTACTTGGGCTTCGGCAGAGAGTCCTTTTGGACGGCCGCCTATTCGTCCCCTAGCCCGCGCTGCGGCCAAACCAGCTAGGGTACGCTCGCGGATTAAATCTCTTTCAAATTCGGCCAGCGATGCAAACAGGTTAAATACCAAGCGACCTTGTGCAGTGGTGGTATCGATAGCATCATTTAGGCTACGGAAACCAATGCCATTGGTTTGAAACTCGTTGACTAGCGTGAAGAGTTCTTTTAGTGATCTGCCCAGCCGGTCAAGCTTCCAAACAATGACCGTATCACCTTCTCGAAGAATCTCAAGTAACTTTCGTAATTGGGGTCGTTCTTTAGCCGAGGAAACCTTCTCCTGGAAAATTTTATGACAACCTGCTTTTTTGAGATCATCTAATTGCAAGTTCAGATTTTGATCTTGAGTAGAAACGCGCGCGTAGCCGAATAGCATACTATTATTTTAATACAAAAAAGGAAGTGAGTCTAAACCAGTAGTGGCTAACTATATACTACGTAAGACAATCAGTAGGGTAGGGCTGATTGATAAGCCATGGCCTTAACTACAGTTTTTGGGACAGATGCAACTAATAGAAAGCTGGTTGCGTCCGTTTGGAAAACTATCTTCTATTGTCACATTTCAGAAGCAGACCTAAAAAATTATCGGAGGCCTCGATCACTGCTCAATAGATGATTAATTTCTTGTTAGAAAGGTAATTAGGCGAGGCCGCGCCTTGGTGATTGATCGCCAGGCGGTGTTCACCAAGGCGCATAATGATTAAGTTGCTGATTCTGAAATCCGCTGGCCACCGTGGCGCGGTCAGTATCGCCGAAATCTCCATACCAGACAACTTACAAACTTTTTTTTGATTGTACGAGTTATAGCTACGTAAAATGTCAGTAACATTGCTGACAAATTGTTATTCATGAAAGCAACTACCGAGAAAGCTCGCAAAGCTAGACCGGGCGCTAAGGACAACAGCGCACGACAACCGATCTTTATGGCAGCCAATGTTGTGGTACGCATCGTACCTGAGCGAACCGGCCCTTTCGAGCTCATCGCCCAGTCGCGCTCAGGGGTAACCCATGCCGAAGTGCGAAAACAGGCTTCTTTATTAGAGCTGACGATTCGGGAGTTAGCAATCCTGCTATCGATGAACGAACGGACGATGGCTCGTCGCTTAGTGAGTGGCTCCTTGAATAAGGTGGAATCTGAACGACTGCTGCTGCTTAAAGCCCTATCGGCCCATGGCCTGCGCGTTTTCGAAGATCAAGGTAAATTCAACCGCTGGTTGCGTCGGCCCCTGGAGATTCTGGAAGGTCAATCCCCCCTACAACTGCTGGACACGGCTACTGGCTTCCAGGTAGTAGATCAGATCTTAGGCCGCATTGAGTATGGCGTTTACAGTTAAGCAATGCCTCTAGTCTACCGTATCCAAAAGAAGCAGTTCATTGAGTCAGTGCTCACGGGAGAAGGAGCTCGTTTGAACGGTGGTCGCTGGAATCCACCGGGTACTCCCTTAGTTTACACGTCGATGACACCCGAGTTGGCCTTACTGGAAACGCTAGTGCACTTAGATGGTACACCCGTACGCGATTTGCCGCCGTTTGTTCGCGTAAGCATCGAGCTACCGGAGGCCATTGAGGAAATCCGACTATCTGAATTGCCCCCAGGTTGGGATGCGCTCAAGTATCCTGAAATCCTACCGCAATTTTTACTGCCCAAGCTAATTCCTAGCTATCCCGCCTTGGCCTTTGCCATTCCGTCGGTGATTGTCAGGAACACGCCTTCGCGTAATATTCTGATCAATCCTTTGCACCCGCTGATGAGTCAAGTAAAAGTGGTGGACGTGATGGCTCATGAGTTCGATGAACGATTACAGAAACAAGCTGAGAAGCCAGCGGTAGAAGCCGCTCGGGTTAAGAAGGGCCAAAGACGGTCAACTTAAGTGAACCATCCGGTTTCAGTCCTTGCGTGGTAGAGCGGCTTATACCGTTCAAGAATAGAGCGGTTTTTGAGAATCTTAACTTTTAGTAAATTGGCTGACCTAATTAACATACAAGCCAGTAAGCCAATGAAATCGATTTATTTGGGGTTAGCTATTCTGGGAACTCTGCTACCCCTGGCCCAATTTTATGGCTTCCTCACCGAGTACGGCCTTGACTTCGGTTCGTTCTTTGAGCAACTCTTCGTCAATCACGTGTCCTCGTTTTTTGCCTGGGATGTGTTTATCTCCGCCCTGATCGTCCTAGTGTTGATTCAACAAGAATGGCGCAAACAACCCGTTAAACACTATTGGCTAGCCTATGTTGGCTTGTTTTTAGCGGGCGTTTCGTCGGGCTTACCACTGTTTCTGTATCTGCGAGAGAAGAGCAGGATCGGTTAGAGATGGTGAGGGCATTGATGGGTAGACCGCTGCCGTTCACCCAACCATCAGGCTACCATTCTTTAGTCTGAAATTAGGCGTAGCTGGTACACATCTGGTTTAGCCGGCCGCTGATGAAGATTACATGATCTAAACTGGGAGCGTTTCCAGGAGGCTGATCTTTCAAAGGCTATTAGCTTGCAGTTTCGTACTTTGGCTACCCTATAGACTCTTGTATAACTAATGGATTTACAGACTCAACTAAATAAAGAAGCGGTCAGGCGTTTCAACCAAGAAGTGATCGCCGAAGGCAACATCAACAGTTTCAACGAATTGATGGATGACCAGTTTATTAACCATTCCGCCCCATTAGGCACTGATAATGGTCCGCAAGGCATGATCAATACCTTCAACAATATCCTTCGCCCCGCTCTGGCGGATATGCAGGTAATTATTCACGATCAAATTGCGGAAGGGGATTTAGTGACCACGCGCAAAACCATTACTGGAACCCATACGGGAAGCTTGATGGGCATATCGCCAACGGATCGGTCAGTGAGTATCGAGGTCATTGACGTGGTACGATTACGCGACGGGAAATACATTGAACACTGGGGTATCAATACCTTACCCGTTGTTTTACAACAGTTAGCCAAAAATTGAGCCTTTCGTGAGAATAAGTAGATGTTACTCGATTTGACGCTTTTAAGGTAGATGCACGGTTACTTTATATACTATTGGATCTTAGGGTAGAAGTCGCTCATTGTCCATCACCTGCGCGATGCAACGCTTTTGTGCCTATGCTCGGTCTATAAAGGTGGTGAAGTAATTCAACTAAGCGCTTATGAAAAATGCATTGATCTTATTGGCCTTCCTGGCAGCGACAACTAGCTGTAAAAAAAACGAACCTGATCCATCGGTTTCACCAGAGATCAACCCAGCGAACCGAAGTGTGTTAACCTATACAACCAATTTCCCAGGCACCTACCAAGTGACCGATTACGATGCCAACGGCATACCAACACGGGCCAACGTGTCCGTCTTTTACCCATTTGGCGTTACGCCAACCGGTACTTATACCAGTTCAGTTAAGCTGGAATACGACGCTCGGCTACGAGTAAAAAAAACGGTCCAGATTTTTAATGAACTGGGTAACCAATCCTGTTGTCCCGGAAGCGCACCCTTCACTGACCCCGACCGACAACTAATCAACCAATACGAGTATCAGGGCAACACCAACAATATCACCCGTGAGATTGCCTATACCGTCAATGTCAAAACGGGTGAGAAATCCGTTGTTTCCGAGCGCTTCCGAACCTTCACCGAGTCGGGCATGCTCACTCAGGAAAAATTAGGTACTAAGCCGGTTTATGAGGCGAGCTATGATCCGTATGATAATCCGTTAACCGAAACCCTATACGCAGCTGATGGAGCACCTGTGGTTAGCCGTCAATGGGACTATGTATTCGACACCAGCCATCGTATTTTGAGCCGACGCATCAAAAACTCGGTGTTGTTTGAGAACAATACGTATGACAACCAAGGGCGAATTATACGGCGGGTCACCAATATGACCGTCATGACACCCTTCAAACCCAGCTATGATATGGGGCGATTGATTGATTATCGTTTTGACCGGCATGAGGAGCGGGGTGATATGAGTTTCATGTTTTTTCAGTTTACGGGCCAGTGGACCCAACAGCCACCGCAAGTGCTCACCTACACCTATGCAGGCGAGGAGACGCTGATTGTCAACACCGCTTATACGTTTTGGCAAAACAAGGCGGGCATCGATCAACCCCAATTCGATTTTGATCAGCTTCCTAAAGAGGAGCTGATCTCGATTAAGGTTACCAAATGGCATCTCAATAAATGGGACAAGGTCAATCGGGAGGAGTTTACGCATGCTTATGTCAGTGACCGATTGAAGCCTGAACAGCGGGGTACCATCTATGCCAGTGATAATGCGTATTCATATGATGAGCGAGGTAACTTGGTGGGCAGTGAAGGCAGTCAAACCAACTTTTATGATATGCTCCCCACCAAAGTCAATGCATTTACAGCCCGGTACAAAAACTTCTGAGAAGCGATAAGTCAAGTTAGATCCGGACCTCAGGAAAAGCCTGAGGGCCGTGCTGCTAACAAGGAAGTCGCTTTCGGTTCAAGGCGGCAGATAAACCCGCCTGGTAGACCGGATTAGAGGCTGATTGATTGGCAAGAGCTTGTAAAAGCTATGATCGACACAAGAACCACCGTATAGGTCCTCGCTATAACTATATCCCAAAACGCCCCAATTATAGATATCCACATGTCTTAGGTAGGAGCGTTTTCTTAAGATATTGTTACATAAGCCTACTTGATAATTGCACAGCGTATGCTCAATCGTAAAGCTCATCCAGTCGACCAAACTTCCAATTAAGTCAGTAAAGGATAGATTCACCTGGTTTGTTGGCTTTCTCTCAAATCCAGTCCTATCTTTGCGCCATGAAATCCGTCACGTCTCTCTTTCTAGGCATCCTGCTGTTGGTGGGCAGTCTGTTTCCCCAGACAGACGTGGAGGAAGTGTATAAAATTCCCGGCTTGCTGGCGCATTATCAACTGCACAAGAAAACGGCCCCGCGTGGCTTTGACTTCTGGCAGTTTCTGGACATGCATTACAATGCCTCCTCCCAGCATGCCAAGCTACCCCACGAAGGTGTAAAGATCCCACTCTATAATCACCTTTCTGCGGGCTTCGTCTTTACATTAACCCCCTTCCAGCCCCAGCGGATTCCGGCCGAATTGGTGTCGTTGATCCCCTGGCCACAGGTTCATTTCTCGTACGAGAACCTGTATTCGTTCCTCAACATTTCGTTTCTGTTTCAGCCTCCGCAGTTGGGCTAACTCCGTTTTTGTGGTGTAGGCTTGCCGACTGGGCATGCGCTTTCGCGTGTGGCTCGGTTCGCCGGCTATTCTTTCTCAACGAGTTATCCCCATCATGCTTTATAAAATCATTCAGTTCTCGGTGCAGAACAAGCTGGCCATTGGCGTATTCATGGCCATATGGGTCGCCTATGGTGCCTATCAGATGGGTCAGCTTCCCATTGATGCAGTTCCCGATATCACCAATAACCAGGTTCAGGTCATTACTACGGCGCCGTCGCTGGGGGCCGAAGATGTCGAGCGTCTGATTACGTTCCCTATCGAACAAGCTATCAGTAACATTCCTGGGCTTAAAGAAAGTCGCAGTTTATCGCGGTTTGGCCTCTCGCTGATCACCATCGTTTTTGACGATAATGCCGACGTTTACTGGGCTCGTCAGCAGGTTTCCGAGCGGCTGGCGCAGGTGGATATCAATCAAAACGCCAACAAGCCCGAGCTGGCTCCGGTGACGACGGGCCTTGGTGAGATCTACCAGTACGTAGTCAGGCCTAAAAAAGGATTTAAGAAAAAGTATTCCCTGGCCGACCTGCGTACGACCCAGGATTGGGTAATCCGTCGGGGGCTTCTCGGAACCCCAGGCGTGGCCGACGTCGCTACATTCGGGGGCGATCTCAAGCAATACGAAGTGGCCGTCAATCCGGCCCGACTGAAAGCGCTCAACCTCACGATCAGTGATGTGTTCACGGCCCTGAGCCGAAACAACCAGAATACGGGTGGGGCTTACATCGAAAAAGGACCTTCTGTTCTCTATATCCGGAGCGTCGGGCTGGCTAAAACCAGGCAGGACCTGGGTCAGATTGTGGTCAAGAATACACCAAATGGAACGCCCGTCCTGATTTCTCACGTAGCTGAAATCCGCCTGGGAGCTGCTATTCGGTACGGGGCATTAACAATGGCGGGTCAGGGTGAATTGACGGGCGGTATCGTGATGATGCTCAAAGGTGGCAATTCGTCGGACGTGATCCAGAACGTCAAAAAACGGATCGCCGAGATACAGAAAACGTTACCCGATGGTCTGGAAATCGAACCGTTTCTCGACCGGACTAAGATGGTCAACAACGCCATTGGCACCGTCGAACATAATCTGCTGGAAGGAGCCCTAATCGTGGTGCTAGTGCTGATATTATTCCTGGGCAACTGGCGGGCGGGACTGCTGGTGGCTTCCGTCATCCCTCTGTCCATGCTCTTCGCCATCTCCATGATGAATTCATTTGGGGTTAGCGGCAATCTGATGAGCCTGGGGGCGCTGGATTTCGGTCTGATCGTGGATGGCGCGGTTATCATCGTAGAAGCCATTCTGCACCACCTGCACGCATCCAAAAAGTACGCGACACTCAACCAGATTTCGCAGCACGACATGGACCAGGAGGTAACCGATTCGGCCTCCCGCATGATGAACGCAGCCGTATTTGGCCAGATCATTATCCTGATCGTCTACCTGCCAATTCTTTCCCTGTCGGGTATTGAAGGCAAGATGTTTAAACCAATGGCCCAGACCGTGGCCTTTGCCATTCTGGGCGCTTTCATCCTCTCGATCACCTACGTACCCATGATCAGTTCGCTGCTGATCAGCAAAAAAATCACCCCTAAACCCACGCTTTCGGATCGGGCGATGGCCCGGATCGAGAACGCGTATCTGGGGTTGCTGGTCAGGGCGTTACGTATTCGCAAGCTGATTGTTGGCGCGGCTTTCGCCCTGCTGGCGGTGGCGATTCTGTTGTTCAGCCGGATGGGGGGCGAATTTATTCCCCAGCTCGAAGAAGGTGATTTTGCGGTCGAAACCCGGCTGCTGGTTGGTACCAACCTCAGCACGACCATCGATGCCATTACCCGAATCTCGGAGACGCTGAAAGCGAAATATCCCGAAGTAGAGAAAGTCGTTTCCCGCATTGGTAGCGCTGAGATTCCGACAGACCCCATGCCCATTGAAGGCGGGGACATGATTGTCGTACTAAAAGACAAATCCCAGTGGAGTAGCGCGCATGCGTTTCCTGAGCTGGCCAGTAAAATGGCGGCCACGGCCCAGGACGTCATGCCCGGCGTGATGACGGGCTTTCAGTTTCCGGTTCAGATGCGCTTCAATGAATTGATGACCGGTGCCAAGCAGGACGTGGTCTGCAAAATTTACGGCGAAGACTTAAGCAAGTTAGCGACCTACGCCCTGCAATTGGGCAACATCAGCAAGACGGTAAACGGAACTGCCGACTGGTACATCGAAACCGTGACGGGTATGCCGCAAATCGTCATTGACTTTAACCGGAGCGAAATTGCCCGTTATGGATTGACGATTGAGGACGTGAACCGCACCATCAACGCTGCGTTTGCCGGGGCTACGGCGGGCCAGATGTACGAAGGCGAAAAACGCTTTGATCTAGTCGTTCGGGTAGGGAATGAAGGCCGCAAAAACATCACCGACGTGCAGAATCTGCCGGTATCTACCCCCGCCGGGGTGCAGATACCGCTTTATCAGGTAGCTACGATCCGGGAAATTGAGGGGCCTAACCAGATCCAGCGTGAGAATACCCGCCGACGGATCATTGTGGGGTTCAACGTCCGGGGTCGGGATGTGCAGTCCATCGTTGACGAACTACAACAAAAGGTAGCGGCTAACATCCAGTTCGAACCAGGCTACACTATTACCTACGGGGGAGCTTTCGAGAATTTACAACAAGCCAAAGCCCGCTTGAGTATAGCCGTTCCGGTGGCGCTGCTGTTGATCTTCGGTCTGCTGTATTTCACCTTTTCATCCCTCAAAGAAGGAGCATTGATCTTTACGGCGATCCCCTTGTCAGCGATTGGCGGGGTGTTTGCCCTGGTCCTCCGGGACATGCCGTTCAGCATTTCGGCCGGAGTTGGATTTATAGCCTTGTTCGGGGTGGCCGTCCTGAATGGTATCGTGCTGATCTCGGAATTCAACCGACTCAAGGAAGAAGAACGACTTCCGGATATCGGGAAATTGGTAATGACCGGCACCCTAAACCGGCTTCGCCCGGTTCTGATGACGGCGGCCGTAGCATCGTTGGGCTTTTTGCCGATGGCGCTGAGCAACGGGGCTGGTGCCGAAGTGCAGCGCCCCCTGGCTACAGTGGTCATTGGCGGATTGATATCGGCTACGCTGCTGACCTTGTTTGTGTTACCCGCGCTTTATGTCCTGGTTGAGTGTAAACCCAAACGAGTGGTTCCCAAAGAAGTAGCCGCGTTGCTCTTGGTCCTGCTACTGGGAAGCGTGAGCCAGGCGCAGGACCAAATAAACCCGATTGATCTGAACCAAGCCATGACGCTGGCACTCGTCAAGAACGGACAGGTGCAGAGCGCACGGCTGAGCGAGCAGGCCGGAGAACGCCTGCAGGCGAGTGCGGTGGACATTGCCAAGACGGTCTTCAGTGCCGACTATGGTAAGTTCAATAGCGTTAGTAACGATACGCGCATCGGGGTGAGTCAGGCGTTTAGTTTTCCGTCGGTCTACGCCAACCAGCGGAAACAGTTTGAGGCTAACTATCTAGCCGCTCAGGCGCAACGTAAACTGACGGAAGCCGATATTCGGGCTCTGGTGCGGCAAGCCTACTTTGACTACGCTGTCCTGCTTCAGCGCCGACAGCTGCTGATCTACGCCGATACCCTGTTTCGCCTGTTTGAAGCCAAGTCGCAGGCCCGGTTCGAGAAGGGGGCCGCCAACGTACTGGAAAAAACAGCCGCTGAATCCCAGCGCCAGCAAATTTCTAATCAGTTGACCATGCTCAACCGAGACATGGTTGTTGTGCGGAATGAATTTAGTCAGCTGCTTCAGGGAGGGCAGACCTATACCCCCCGCGTAGACAGCCCCCAGATTGATGAGCGACTCATCCTGGCTGATTCATCGACGAATAGCCTGCCGATCCTGGAGCTGGCCAACCAGCAGCAGCGGGCCGCTCAGTTTCGTTACCAGACTGAGAAATCCCGGCTATTACCCGATTTAATCGTGGGCTACAATAACCAAAGTCTGATCGGAACTCAGCTGGTCAATGGGCAGGAGCTGACCTATACGGGCAGTACCCGTTTTGGCTACGTCAGTGCGGGGGTGGCGATACCCCTTTTTTTCAAAGCCCAAAACGCCCGTGTTTCGGCGGCCAAACTAGATTGGCAACGCAGTCAGCAACAGGCCGATTATATTCAGCGCCAACTGGAAACCGACCGCCGAAACGCGCTTGAGCAGGTCCATAAATACCGCCAAAGTCTGACCTATTACCAAAGCCAGGGTCTGAGAAACGCGGATACTATCATTAGTACGGCCGATCAGCAGTTCCAGGGTGGAGAAATCGATTACCTGCAATGGGTTATTCTGGTCGGTCAGGCCATCAGCATCCGCAATGAGTACATCAACGCGCTCAGCAGCTACAACCAGGCGGTTATCCAATCCCTACAATTGAACAATCTGTAAGCTATGAAACAGGTCATAATCAGTATCATCAGTCTATGGACCCTGGTATCCTGCGAGAAAAAAGCCGATACCCAAACGCCCCCCGTAACGCAGAAAGTGGCCACGACAGCCACCAGCCAAACGGTATCATTTAACACCCAGCAGCTCATAAGCAGTGGAGTAGACGTGGGGAAGCCCCAGCGCGAGAGCGTTAGTGGCATCTTGAAACTTCAGGGAACCGTTTCCATACCACCCCAGGGCATTATCAGCGTCAGTTTCCCGTTGGGTGGGTATCTGAAATCGACGGACATGCTGGCCGGGATGCGCGTTAAAAAGGGGCAGGTTTTAGCGTACTTGGAAGACATGCAGTTCATCCAGCTCCAGCAGGATTACCTGACGGCTAAAGAACATTTTAGCCTAGCCGTCAGCGAATTTAACCGCCAGCGCGACCTGAACGCGACCAAGGCCAGCAGCGACAAGGTCTTTCAACAGGCGCAGGCCGACCTGGAAGGACAACGTATTCTGATGAACGCGCTGGGTCAGAAACTGGAAGTGATCGGCATCAACCCATCCAGACTGCAGGCCGATAATATCTCACGCCGGGTGGCTATTCATTCGCCCATTGATGGAATCGTCGCCAAGGTGAATGCCAACGTGGGGAAATACACATCGCCAACGGACATGCTGTTTGAGCTGGTCGATCTGCGCGATGTTCACCTGGTCCTGACTGTCTTTGAAAAGGACCTGGCGAAACTCTCCATTGGTCAGTCCATCACGGCCTACACCAACAGCGATCCGAGCAAAAAATATGGCGGCGAAATCATCCTGATTAACAAAAATCTGAATCAGGATCGGATGGCCGAAGTACAGTGTCATTTCAAGAATTATAATGTCTCTCTGGTACCCGGCACGTTCATGAATGGCGACGTAGCCGTCAATAACAAAGAAGCCCTAACCGTACCGGAAGGGGCTATTGTTCGCTGGCAGAACAAATCCTATGTGTTTACCGATCAAGGCAATGGAGACTTCCACATGACCGAAGTGAGACCGGGTTTGGTCAATCAGGGTCGGCAGCAAATTGATGGGAAGGGAATTACCAATCAGACGAATCTGGTTATCAAAAACGCGTATGCCCTGTTACTAAAGATCAAAAACGCAGAAGCTGACGAGTAAAATTCGGTGTAACGCATTCATCTTAGTTTTCTCATGGAACAACCATTAAAACCGCACCAGGCCGGGCCACGCCGGGCCGAGCGAGGGCAGCAAACTACGCTCATCGGCATTGGAGTTAGTATTGTGCTGCTGCTGGTTAAAGGCACCGCTGGCTATCTGGGCCATTCGTACGCCCTGATCGCCGATGCCATCGAGTCCGGAACGGATGTGATCACCTCAACTTTTGTCTGGCTTGGCCTTCGGGTAGCGTCCCGTCGTCCCGATCAGAACCACCCCTATGGACACGGCAAGGCGGAACCGCTGGCTGCCATTGTCGTGGCGTTTGCGCTGGTGGGTGCTGCCATTCTTATCGCCGTTGAAAGCATCCAGAATATCCGGGTGCCGCATAAAGTGCCCGAAGCCTGGACACTGGCCGTGTTGGCGGGGGTCGTCGTGGTTAAGGAAGTACTCTTTCGAAAAATAGCCCAGGTCGGTGCCGAGGTGGAAAGCAGCGCCGTTAAAGCCGATGCCTGGCACCACCGTAGCGACGCCATTACGTCGCTGACCGCCTTTATGGGGATTGGAATTGCCCTCATCGGTGGCCCTGGTTACGAAAGCGCCGACGACTGGGCGGCTCTGCTGGCATCGGGGTTCATTATTTTTAACGCCTATCACATTTTCCGCCCATCGTTCGGTGAAATCATGGACGAAGCACCGACGGGCGACTGGCAGCAGGAATTAGCGACGATTGCCCTTAGCGTACCCGGCGTGAAAGGGATCGACAAATACCGGGTACGAAAAACAGGCTTTGAGTACTTTGTTGATTTACACGTGCTAGTTCCGGGTGATTTATCGGTGAGCCAGGGCCACCGTATTGCTCATACGGTTAAAGCCGCTATTTTACAGGCAAAACCCGCAGTGTACGACGTGCTGATTCATATTGAACCGGCGTAAGCACGAACTAGCAGGCGAGGAAGTATGGATTGAGGCATCGTCGAAACAAATCTGGTGGGCTGTCGGATGCGCTCGATCAGATTCGTTTCGACGGTTAAGGCTCTCATCGGCATTTCTCACTAGAATCGGGAGTTAGGAGTCAAACTTGCGAGTTGGAACTACTCGACCTTCACCTGCGCTGATTTGCTTGATCAACATGTTCGATCAAAAAGTCATCTTATAAAACGCCCGGTTTCCAAATACCATGTAACGACATTATCAGACGAATCAGCATATTTAAGACAAGAGTCTCAAATTGCCGTCTCTTGAATCAAAGTATCTTTTAGTAAGCACCCTATGAGTTCGTGAGAATTTTTTGTAAACGATTAACCGGTGTTCAGCTATTCGTTTTAGAAAAAATTTGATAAATAAGGTCGCTCCTGTTTCAAGCTGAACAATAAAATTCTTCTATTGCCGTTTTATATATGTTATACTTCTTAAGCCCCATCGCTAGACCCGGTGGGGCTTTTTTATTGGCATCTTGATTACCTTTATTGATATGGAACCCGTATCTGATCAACCTCCCTCCCAGCCCGATCCTATAGTCATTCAGAAACAACGCGTGGAGGACGCTACTGATTTCTTGAGCATCTGTGATCGCCTATCGACTGGTTATGACAGCGGCTACTACTGGGAGGATGTGCAACGAGCATTGCGCATTGCCGCTGGCTTAGAAAAGTGGCCAGATTGATGCTCATTCACTATAACGTATTCTGCCTCTCCCCTCCCACTTTTCTACTAGTAGAAAAGTAGTCTACATTGTAAATTAGTCAGCTTCCCTATCCTTATAACAATAGGTAGAATGTCGATTGGTAGATTTCACATTTATTAAACGACCCTTCAATTGAAGTTACGCTTATGGTGGCTAGAAGAACACGAATCTAGGTAATACGACGGCTAAGCTTCCGTCACTGTTTCAGGTAGTGAAGCGCCACAACGCCCGATTTGAAAACGATTGTGTCAACTAACCTCAAATCAAGGTTTTCCTGAAGGCTGCCCCCTTCAATTAATTGTCTTCCTCTCCCCACCAGTACCGGGTGGACAACCAGATGAAATTCATCGATCAGGCCCGCTGCCAGCAATTCCGGCAGCAGACTGACACTGTCTACAGAAATTTTTTTACCCACTTGTTGCTTCAGCTTCAGCAGCTCTTGGACTGGATTGCTCCGGACAATGCGCGTATTTTCCTCCACCTGGTCTAAGGTTCGTGATATCACTACTCGATCGATCGCCGTCAGTTTTTGGGCGAAGCGATTTTCATCGGATGTACCGGATTGGTGTTTGGCCACATCAGACCAAAAGGGAAACATGAGCTGATACATAATCCGGCCGAAAAAGAGCAGATCCACCTCCTCCAGCAGGCTGGTGAAATACTCATGCACCTCTTCACTGGGATTGAACAGCGTGTGATCGCAATAGCCATCCAGGCTAATATTCATGGCGAAGGTTACCGTTCTCATGCGGGTATCCAGGGGTTTAGGGTTTCCACAAATGTAAACGGGGTGATCTACCAACAGGAGGGGCAATCACGACAATATCGGGGCGTTTTGTGGCCATTTGCGCTCACATGGCCTGATTAATTGTCGACCCGTAATTGAGCCTGTCATTTGAACTGGTACTCGCTGAAAGCAAGGTTTAAAAATTGCTAAATAAACCCTTCCCTGTTTCAAGCCCACACTAAACCGCTCGAACTAGCGTTTTATATGTGTTAAATATCTTAAGCCCCACTGGTCGAACCAATGGGGCTTTTCGTTTGGACGCTTAATTTTGCCATATTGACAACCTATCTGATCAACCTCTCTCCCAGCATGATCTAATAGCGATCCAGAAGCAGCGGGTGGTAGATGCTACAGATTTCTTGAGCATCTGTGATCGCTTGTCTACCGGCTATGACAGTGGCTACTATTGGGAAGATGTCCAACGAGCTATACGGATTGCTGCCGGTTTAGAGAAGTGGCCTGACTGATGAACTTTCAACTACACTAGTTGATAAGTACCCCAACATTCTCTTATGGTTCATTTATCCATTTTCGTAACATTTTCACAACGCTCCTTCGAAAATGCTACGACTGGTAAGCTGACTCGATTCTGTCATTTCCAAAAACATGTTACCAGCTAACCACTAAAATGAGTTTTAACCGGTTTCAATCAGCTATGAACAACACGCCTTATTTTTTGGCCATTACCGGTACAATGACCTCATCCCCTTTTACACTAAACCGATAAACACCCGCTTTTTCATCCCATTGTTCGACGACCGGTACGATCCGTGTCCGGCGAGGGCCTACTTTGTCGGATGAGTTGTGAATGTGGTAGACGTAATATAATTGCTTGTCGATCCCTTCAAACAGGTCACCGTGGCCTGATCCGTTTTCGCCAACGATCGAGCGATGAATGATGGGGTTACCGTTATATTTTACCCAAGGCCCGTAGGGCGAATCAGCCACGGCATAGCCAATCGCATAATCGATGTTCTGGAAATGATTGGCTGAATAAAACAGGTAATATTTATTTCTCAATTTAATAACCGTAGGCCCCTCCATAATGGGGGCGGATTGATAGTTAGGTGTTGCCTCCCAGGCCTGGGTTTGCTCAAAACATCGTTTCAGGGTTTGGGGCTTAATCGTTCCGGTTTTCAGATCAAACTCGGCGACATACAGGTAATTACCCTTATTAAAGCGTACACAGTAGAGGTAGTATGTACCATCGGTATCCTTAAAAAGATAGGAATCAATATTTTTCTGGGAGCCGTCAATTGGCCTGACCTCCTTTTGTCGGTAAGGACCTAGTAACGAGGTTGACTGGGCCAATGCGGTTTGCTCATCGGCCGTATACGTAAGATAATAGGTGCCCTTATCGTTGAGAATTTGGGGCGCCCAGAAGCCTTTGGTGCCGAAGGTGTGGTCGCCTTTAGTCAGGATCATCCCCAGTGAATCAGTTGCCTTGGCAGGCACGGCCCATGTTTTGAGGTCCTTTGACTCTAATAAGGCAAAACCCTGTGGCCCGCCGTTCCCCCCTTTTGAACCGGTCAGATAATAGTTGCCTCCTTCAACATAGATGGTCACATCGGCAAAAAAAATCTCCTGCTTTGCCTGTGCAGATGCCTGCAAAGCAGTTAGGGACAGGATCAAATAAATAAGAAGTGCTTTCATTTTAGGGGGTTTAGTCAGCCAATTGCCAATCGGCAAAAAGTACTTAATCACATTGTCACGCCGGAGTGCCGGACCGCAGCGTATCGATACGAACCGACAAATGAAGCCATTATTGGTAGGAAGTGCAACGAGGCAACAAATTGCGGCTTCACTGGAGAAGTGACGACCGCAACCGACAAAGTGATCAACCAAAAAAATGAACGGCTGCGTTTTCTAATCGCTAAGTAATCCGTTGTTAGGAATCTCTTTTTTTCGATACGTCATGTTTTTCCCAACGGTCCATCAAAAGGCAACAAACGGTTGGTCTATTCAATTTTACATTTTCTAAACGCTCGTTTTTTTTACGTATTAAGAATTGTAAAAAAGCAAGGCTGCCGTTGACGTACAGCACGTTTAGAACATCAGACATTATATGACTGTGACTCTCTTCTATAAACGTAAACTTGATGCCCCTGGTAAAAATATAAGTACCACCCGGCTCAATAACAATAGGCACTTTTCATAAGACTCAACATTCTGTAATTCAATTAGATAACTAGTATGAATAGTATACTAAATGACAAAACATTTGGCACTTTCAGGCTTGATTTAGGGTTATAATACTAGCGACCAGATACCCATTATTTGTACTGTATTAAGTGTGGCAATTTGATTCCCAAAGCTCGTTTGAAAGCCCTGCCAACGGCCAAAACCTGTGTCTATTGTTCACAAGCGCAACGAGTAGCGGGCTTTTCTTTGATTACGGGTAAGATCGAGTATTCCGCTCTTTAACTACTATCACAAGCTGATGCCCAACAGCTGCATAAAATGGGAGCCCGACGAGGCACCAGTGCCTCTACCTATATGAAGCGCGAGAAAGGTACATAGCATCAGTTAGTTGCCTTAATCGATCCTACTGTCGGCTAACTCAGCAACGAGTTGGCCGTTTTTATTGGACTCGATTCGTTTGACAAGCCGCTGAACCTGCATTTTATGAAAATTCGAACCACGCGGTGTTCTGAAGCCAGCTAGATTCAGTTGCTCAGCGATTTGTTCGTAGGTTTTGCCAGTTGAGCGAAGCATACTGATTAAGGCCGATGCCCGACGGCTATTTTCATTTTCTTCAGCAATCTCCCTGGATAGTTGAGCTCCCCTTAACCCAGCATCTGCTTTTTTAAGATTGGGGCCACCCCTCCGCCATTCACCAAGCCGAACCCGTCGAGCTTCAACGGCCTGTTGCGTTCGGATACTGATCAAGACTCGCTCCCGATCCGCGATGGCCATAAACAAGGTCAGCGTAAACTTGTCCAAGTTAGGAATATCGCAACTCTCCAATCGCTCATTGAGCTCCTTATAAATATGAAGAGCATTCTCCGTATTACGGCTCAGCCGGTCAATCTTGGCTACGACTAACGTAGCCCCTTCCTTTTTACAAAGTGCGATTGCCTTTTGGAGCTCGGGCCGCTTGTGAATCGTTTTTCCTGATCGTATGTCGGTAAACTCAGCCAGTATAGGTTTGTCTTTGTAAAAGTGATTGATATAGGCGCGTTGGGCTTCCAGTCCTAATCCTGACTCACCTTGTTTTTTGGTCGACACCCGAAAGTAAAGCACATACTTTCGTTCATTCGAGCTAACTTTCTCATCGGCCAGCGAATGGCTCTGATGAGGCGTTGTTTTTTTAGCCATTGCTATCAAATCGGGAAAGGCGTTAATTGTACAAATCCGGCGATTCATCACTGGCATCATTAGCGGCTACATCAAGGTTCAGCCAGTGGGCACGGTCACCAGTAGCTTCCACCTGGGCCTCAAACTTGAGCTCATCTTGTACCCATTCCGATGAACAACCAAATTCTTTCGCCTGATCTAAGACGGCCGAGACGATGACGGCCGTACGAGCCGGATCCTCGGTGATCGATTGCAAGCTGGCTACGGCCCGAACGTAATCATTATAAGTTAGCCGACGGGTAGGCAGATCACCTTTGGCCCACTGGTAAGCCAGGAGCCGAACCACGTTTCTTTCCTCATCTGAGTTCATTAATTTGTTGCTGTTTTTATCTACTTAAAAATAGACAAAAAAGCAGAAGTAACAAAGCCATAACGTCCGTCATGGCTTTGTTACGAGAATAAATATCATATAAAATTTGACTGACAGATTGGCATAGAAGGATAAAACATCCAATCATCTTCTAAACAATGACTAGCGATTTTGTGAAGGCATTTCAACAAGACGCTAATTTGAAGCGATCTTTCTTGATATAAGTATGTTAATAAAGGAGAAACTAACAAGTTAAGCCCAGCATTAAATTTCATAGTATTTTCAAAGATTTAACTTAAATTATTGAAAATATTTACTTGGAAATTAATGCAGATAAGATCAAAATAAGCAGTTAAACTGCCTTATAATTAAATAGTTTTAGGTTTAATCAACTAAATAAAATATTTAATCAATTATTTAGCTACACTTGCAAACTATACACATATATCACTTATAACTACCAACCTTGCGTAAGAGCAATTTCAGTACGCGTAGCCTCCACTTGATCTGCTAAATTTACTAATGAATTAAGCAAAACTGTATGGGCCCCTCCAATAGTTGAGTATTCCAATAATTTAATTTTCAAAGTTTGCTCTAGAATATTCTTCACTGAAGGAGAAGCACTCGTTTTTGATAATACGAAATAATGATCTCCAGAATTTCTGAATCTGTGTCTGTAATCCTCTAAAAGTAATCTAATATCAGGATCATTTGTACCACAACCTAAAAACAAGAACGTATGGGTAATCAATAATGCATCTAAGACCTCATACATAGACTTGTATTTCTGTCGTGCCTGCGCATAAGACTCTCTAGTAAAAATGAGATTATTAGGAGTTTCAACTTTGCCGTGTATTTTCAAGATCAACCTTTTATTTATCCTTAATGCCTCAACAATATCATCATCAGTATGTTCTTTAACTGTAACAGTACCGGCAGAGGTTGTAGATGCATAACGATCATAAATATTATCAAAGTTTGGTGTTATAACAATTTTAGAATCTAATCTATATATAGTTTCATGAATGCTGGCAGGTTGATAGCCTGGCGCTTGATACTCACTGATAACAAAATTATTAAATATAAAACTACCTAAAGTAGTTTTTAAAATTTCACAAGCTGTTAGAAAATCATTTTGAGATATTAATTTCAGTACTTCCCGTTTTACTTTCAGATCAGCAATATGGGCACAACCAGTCTCTAAAAAACTTTTCCAAGTTTTCGGCCTTTGCCCTGCAGCGTTTACTGAATTGGCTGATACCCCTGAACCTAACACAATGACACTCTTACGAAGTGCAATGTCATCGATGATATTTTTAGGCCAAACTATCATAGCATTATGAGATTCAAGGAGAGTTTATTAGCAATATCATTAAGCAAATCACCATATTCTTTCACTTTTGAAAAATGCGCTCCAACTATTCCCTCCTCTTTTCCTAATGAAAATATTGGTGCGTTTGATGATTGAGAAAATGGTATAAGACTATATAAATTAGGAATCTCACCTAAATTATATGAGATACTTTGAAGTTGACTATCAGGATTAAATAATGGAATCAACTGTTTTTCGATTGTATTTGGAATTTGCTTAATTATACGTTCAAAAGCACCGACTGCTTGCCGTTGTCCATCCTTCATTTTAGCAATATATTGTTGAGTAACATATCCAGCAAATTTTAAATCTGAAAATATCTCTTTACTTTGAATCTCATAAGGCTCTCCCTCCTGTTGTTTATAAGCTTGTAATCCCTTCGCAAAATTAGTCCTCCAGTCTCCAAGTGTTATTTCAATATTATTTATTGCTTTTAAACTAAATATATCTGCTGACATTGGGATTAAGAAAAAGTCGCTTGATAATAGTACTGCTCTGTTTATTGCGCCTAATGATGGACCTAAATCAAAAAAGGCTAAATCATATTCTAATGATTCAAGTTTAAAAAGAAGATCTTTAAAAATCATAGTTGTACGCAAAGCCCTCGAGGTTCCTTTTTCAATTCCATCAAACCAATCTTTACTCAAGTAATCTTCAAAAGTTGACACCTGAGGATCTCCAGGAATTATATCAACGTGAAATTTTGAACTTTTTACAATTGGCAAACTTTTAGTATAATATTGATCTTTTCTTTTAAGTGCGCTAAAGATATCATTCAACGTTCCAGATCCTTTGTTATATAGTTTTAAAGTAGCTTCATCATCAATCATATACAAAGTTGAATTACTTTGCGGGTCTGCATCAATAATTACTACTTTTTTGTTTTCATTAATAGCATAGTGAGCAGCCAAATTGCATAACAATGTAGTTTTTCCAACTCCACCTTTATTGTTAAATATCGCAATTGATCTCATAGGTACTGTTTGGTTAATTCGTTTACTATAAATTTACTAGCTGGAAAATTTTCAATAATTTATTTTGATGAATTCATCTTAATTGGTAGGGTTTAATTGTATATTCATTAAGTATATTTTCAACAGTTAATGTATGTGCGACCAAGAAAGAATCAATCTGTTGATCAGTCAAAGTATGAATATCAAAATCTTTAAATTCCTTGAAAAAACGATCAACATTATTATTTAATTTTTTCAAACCTCTTTTATTTAATATCTCAACTTCTTGACTAAAAGCACCATGGGCTGATATATTTTTAGTCGGAATAACCATAATGTTCTTTACGGTTTCTCCAGCATAGTTATCTTTGAACCAAGCGCAAGAAACATTCATTTGGCCAGTCTCATGTTTATTAATCTCAGCCCGGTTTTCGTCTACTTCGTTCTTGCATTCAAATAATATATATTCAGATGCTCGTACATTCCAAAGATTATCTGGGCCTTTTTTATGCTCTTTATCTGGCCGTTCACTCGCAAAACCAAGTGCTTCTCCTAAATTATTTATTCCTTGTTCAAATTTGTCAGCTTTAACACCGAAGCTTAGCTTTCCCAATATATCATTAACCTCAAGTTTTAATTCTTCATAAGAATCAAATTTTGAAATCCAATTTTTAATATTTTCAAGTCTTGATTTATTTAACTTTAACTTTTGGAATTGTACCCCTTGTGTAGGTTTCAATAAGTATCTATTAATTTTATATGCAGAAAGTTGTAAATCATTTGATTTGATTTTACTTTCATTATACAAATACCTCGCCATTTCTTGTAAATACCACCCACGTTCATCTTTATTATCTCCCCCTAAATGTTTATCTATTATTGACTGAATATGTTTTACAGCAGCTTCAGGCTCTCCATCTCTATATTTTTCTTCTGCCTTTTTTTCTAATTCAAACAATTCAAGCAAATCATTGTCTTCTTTGTTTGGTTCAATTAAATCCATTTTTTCCTTATAAAATTTCTTCCAATTTTCGTCTCTATTAATGACCAAGTTTATCAACTCTTTTAGGGCAATGTAGTCATCTGTAATACCAGTTTCTTTGACCGCGAATTCAATAGTTTCTAAACCAATCTCTATCTGCTTGTTCGTTTGAGCCGAAAAGTATTGATTTAAAGACTTCGTTCTAAAGTTTTTTATTAATTCATCTCCAATCAAAAGTATACAACAATAATCTTTTTCACCTCTAACAGCACGGCCTAGCCCTTGCTCTATCTTTTGAGCAATTTTAACATCTGTTACTTTACTATTTGTTCTGCAGCTCTCGTGGTATCTATCTATTAAAGTCGTAGCATAAGGTTTTGAATCCAATATGAGGATTCGACACATATCATCTGCTAAGTCTATACCATCATATCTATTAGAAAACACTATTGTATTTTCATAGCGTTGCTCTTTTAATAATTTAATTTGAGTTTCTATTGACTCTGAAACTGTAGCACCACATATTTGCCAAAGCTTCGAAAAGTATTGACTTGGGGTCAATCCTACAATACCATATTTTCTACTTGGGTTTGGTTTCGCAAATGTATTAACAATATCATTTCTATTAGTGCTATAATTAAATAGATAAGGTATAAGAATCATTTTCTCTCCTGACCACTTTTCAAGATCATACTTTATCGGTTTCCTAATTGTGTCAATAGATAAGTCTAACCCTTTTATGAAAAATGAATCATTGTTCGTTGTTGCAGACATAAAGACTCTATGAGATGCTTTGTAAAAAGAGCCAAACTGTTCTATTGGATTTCTATATGGAGTTATCTCTACGCCTGAACCTGAAAATACACATTGACAATCTTGTATAACATCTTTTACTAATTCCCAGCTAAATTGATAATCTGCTTTTTTTTCAACTAATATTGAAACAACATCTTTGTATTTTTCCTGCCATGCCCAGTAGGGTACAGGTAGTAGCGCTTCATATTCTCCAAGTTTAATTTCCTCTAATTTTGCTAAACCTTGTCCTTCTAAATCCGCATCGAAAAGAGTCAATAATTTTTCAAATACGTTATGCTCCTTTTTTATTCTTATCGTAAATGCTTCTTGGATCGTATCTATACATGCATGAGAATCATCTAATACTATTGAACCAACAGGTAAGGACGAATTTTTTAATCCAAATTTTGTTTTTCCATTAAATAATAATTGAACATGTGCTATTAAAATAGATTTATTTTCCCAGAATTCATGTGGTATATTGTTATTAGTATCTATATGGCAATATTTGACACCAAACTGTTTTGCTTGTTCGCATGTCTGTTCAACTAAATATTTATTTGGACATAAATACAGAGATGGTCCTTTTCCTTCATTTAACCTAGACTGTAATAATAAAAGGCCAATTAATGTTTTACCTTGTCCAGTATGTAACTTTATTATGACATCCTTTTTTGTTCGATAGTTATCGAACCAATTCTTTAGAACATTGTGTTGAGCTGGTCTTAATGGTCCTTTGTCACTTGCTCTATCTAGCAAATCGTAAATTTCAACTGGATCTGTCTTTTTGGCTAGCGCGTTTGCTCCAAGTTTTTTGCTGAAATCAATCATATGGGAGGGGTGTAGGAAAGGTGATTTTGGTGTAATATTCAAAAAAATAATCAACTTGACAAGTTAACCTGTTGCAACACCATATACTTATTAAGTACCTTACGTTCTCTTATTGATTGATTCGGCGTTTAGAGCGAAACCTATACTTATGTTTTTGAAACGCATTCATATTCAGCACCTTAGGGGTATCGACGATCTTGAGATGGCTTTTGATGAAATTGGAAACAATCGAAAACAAACGCTTGTATTGGGTGAGAATGGTGTAGGCAAAACCAATTTACTACGGGCAATCGCATTGGTAACGGCTGGTAGTGACGCAATCAATGAGTTAATTGATACTCCAGACGATTGGATCTCTTTCACCAAAAGCACTGCCCAATTAGAGGCTACTCTTGTAACTCAAGAGGGGCAAGAGCGAAATATAAAGCTTGTCATAAACCGAGGTGATACGGCAAAAGATATAATACTAAACAATTTAAATCACCTTGACGAAATAGATAGGGCTCTTAATCATGCTACCCGAAACTATTTTGTTGTAGGTTATGGACCACTTCGCCGGCTAAATCGAGGAACATTCAATCGAGGAGCTGAATTTGGGTTTAAGCAGCAAAGAGCTAGCAATGTTGCTAGTCTATTTAACCAGGAATACTTGTTGAACCCTTTGACAATTTGGGCGATGGAGGTTGACTATCGCACTGATGGAAAAGGCTTAGATATTATTCGGGAGTCGCTGAATGATTTTTTACCTACGATTAAATTTCACTCAATTGATAAGGAAAAAGGACAACTGATTTTTCGTCAAGGAAATGAGTTTGTCCCTCTCCACTTGCTCAGTGATGGATATCAGAATATGGTTGCTTGGCTTGGTGATCTGTTTTACCGAATAAGCAACACATTTAATGATTACCAATCACCCCTAAAAGCGCGTGGTTTGCTCTTAATTGACGAAATTGATTTGCATTTACATCCTAACTGGCAGCGGAAAGTATTTGACTTTATTCGCTACAAACTACCTTATTTTCAGCTAATTGCCACTACTCATTCGCCTTTACTTGCACAACAGGCTCGGCAAGGTGAATTGTACTCCCTCAAGCAAGTAGCTGACCAAAGGATTGTTTTGGAAGCATTTCGGGGTGCCCCTGACCGGTTACTACTCCATCAATTACTAATGTCGCCTGCCTTCGACGTAGATTCAGATGAATCACTTGCAGTTGAACAGCTTAAAAAGGATTACGAAACCTTAAGAAACAGGAAAGAGACTCCTCCGCAAGAGCTTCATGAACTTGCGGAGCAAATTAACCAATTGCCGCAAACTCAGCGATCAAACATGGTTTATGAGCCAGATCAAATTGATTTATTACGCGATATCCAGGCAGAACTAAAAGCGCGCAAGGGGGAATGATTACTTTAATTAGGCAACGAGATGAATTAGTTATACCTGCAAATTTTAGGGGTAATAGGCGATTTCAATGGACTGTTGAACTACTTAAACAGCACAGAGCATTCTTATTGGCCGGTGAAGGTAAACATAATTTCATATCGAGTAGATGGACGATTGTAAAGGAGCAATTGTGGTTTGAGACTGTTAACAAGTGTGCTTATTGTGAAGCAACCACAAAGCTAGTAGCCCACGGCGACGTAGAGCATTATCGCCCAAAGAGTATTTACTGGTGGTTAGCTTATTGCTACGATAACTATTTAGTATCCTGTCAAATTTGTAATGAGGTATTTAAACGGGATGAATTTCCTATAGCAGGTATTCCCTTAAATATCCCCATTCTCACAACAACTACCACCGACGCTGAATTAGAAGATTTGGCTCGTTCTACTGCCCCTGATCCCTTTACGGATGCAGATGGAATGCCTATGGCTGATTTTATTTTTCAACATCAATTAGAACGTCCCTATTTACTCAATCCCTACTTTGATAATCCTGACGAATACTATGCCTGGAAAGTCGATCCAATTTTAAAGCAAGTTAGCATGGTCCCAGTTGATGACAACGCAGTTCCTTTTGTTTTGTATGCAGAAACGCTTTACGGGTTGAATCGAAAGGAATTAAAGGAACTACGCTTCTTCTTTTATAATTTATATGATGTGTATCGATTGACTCTAGAAGACACGGGTATAAGTCTATTAACTCGAGAAAGGGCAGAGGCTGCGATTGAATCTATGAAACATAATTCTGCACCATTTGCCGGTATGATCAGATACTTCGATCGTCTTTATAGACCCTAATCTAATTCACGTCTAAGTTCTAATATGGTCTGTTTTTCCCAACTTGCATAGGTGTCAGGACTAGCATGTAATTTCATCCAAGCTTCATTCAATAAAGCAGATAAAGGAGGGTCTTGTTGCTCTATTTGCTGTCGATAAGACTGGAGTGTTTGTTTGCTGCAAGCTCGGTAAACTGTTTGAGCAAATTTTTCCAATAGTTCATCAGGATACACACTATCATAATAAGTAGGCTTCTTTTTATAGGTTTGCAATACTAAATCCCAAGCCTGATCGAGTTGATTAATAGCATCTGACTGCCCAAGCTCAAAAAGCATGTATCTTATTGCTCGCATACGAGCCTCATCAGCAGGATGGTTTTCAGACGTTATATTATATAAATCATATGTTGCCTTTCCTTCTGAAATAACGAGTTTGAGATGAGTCCATGCATAAGCTGGACCAACTAAATAGGTAGCAATTAAATCACAGGCAAATTCTTCTAACCATTTCGATTTTTCTGGTTTTATCCACATGTCATGCCATGTGTCCAGCTTAGTAATATACTCACGTGGCTGGTTACGCTCTTCAGCTAAGAATTTCCTATTGGTAAAATAAGTTGTTACATCCTGGGGAAACCTTCCTATTACCCAATTATAATTCAGGGAAGTTTGTGCAATTAAAAAAATGATGTGGGCTATTTCATGATATATATCAGGTATATGTAATAAATTATGTTCCTCTCCTGGTGGAACCCCAATTAGATCATGCTTGGTATGCACCCAGTAATAATTTTGTGGGGCTGTCGAGGTTGTTAATAGCGGTATAGGGCGATTGCCGACATAGCGAATCTCAGAAAAAATGCGACGGATCAATTTATTGAAATAGATTTCCGCATCTCCAAAACTATGAATAATTAAACAACGATATGTCTCAATTTCTGTACATTCATCATTTAGTTGTCGAAAATTCCTCAGATAGTCATCTGCTAAAAATGGTGCATCCAGTTGTTCATTATTAATAACTTTTTGAACTTTTAAGCTTAAGCTATCCAATAAATCATGTGTTCGCCGGATAAATTTTGCGTCAAGATTTTTCTCGATTTTTGCATCGATTAACCGATTACTTAACTTTTTTATGCGTGACAGTAGATCATGAAAAGCGCCTTCTAATATTCGACTCATGTACTAGTACGTAATTTTCGAAACAAAATAGACCGTTCTCCATCTAGGATTTCTAGAACCCGGCTTAGTATGTCAAAATGTTTGGGCTGCAATATTCTATTTTGTTGAATAATCGCTCGAACATCTGCTATTTCCTGACGACTTGGTAGGTTTGGTTTTCCTGATAAATGCGTAAGTAATTCTCCTTCTTCCGCTTCCGACTTAAGCATTTCAACAACAAATGAACGCGCTAAAGCCAGATTATCAGGATCAACGGATAAATTGGGATACTTCTGACGAGTATCTGCTTGACGAAGCAGCCATTCTTTTTTCAAGAGCAACACTGCATCATTAAAGAGTTGAATGGTCTGTGCAAGCAACTCGTAACGGTTGTAGATATAACCAATTTCGCTCATATATTAGCTGGTTTCTTCATCATCGTAAATATCATCGATTACATCATCCATTTGTAAATCAGTAGGTATGTCATTCATTGGTAACCAATCCTGTTCTGTGTAGGAGATTGGTTCTAAAAACATATCTAGCAATTTAATCGTAATCGGCAGCGCACTTGGACGATCTGGTGCCGTAAAGGCTAGCATAGTTTGAGCAAAAACATCTTCGATAATTTTATCAAAGTCAGCCGTGCCTTCAACGAAGTTTAGGTGCAAAGGTCTAACTGAACCTCTGATTTTAAATGGAAAACCAGTGTTGAACAAAAACGCATCATGGCCATCCGGACCAAGTCGTTTGACTGTGCCAATACGAGGTAGCTCCATTGGGCGCTCTGGATTATAGTTATAAGCTACCCGTAAAGGGATTGAACTTTGCTTATGAACATCCACAACAGCCCACTTTATTGTATTTTTATCTAGTAATCCCTCATTATGCAAGTCGTTGATTACCCGTAACAAAGCTGATACTTCGTTGCCATGGCTTCGACCGTCGCGTTCCAAAATAATACCATTTGGATTTTGACAGACCATGGGAATATGCCGCTTTAATTTTGCATAAATTTTATCATATAACTGTTGTTCTGTTAATTTCTCAGAACGAGTGTGCTTATTTTTAGGAGGGACATCGAATGTATCGAAGAAAATATTTTCTCCGTTTCGATAGAAAAAGACTAAACCTCCATTCCGATCATGAACATCTACACCAATATAAATGTCATAATTTAATGGTTTCTCTAGTGCATAAGGAAAAACGCGATTCACTAATAAATAAGCGACACTCAAATAAAACAGGTACGATTCAAACTTATACGATTCTTCAGAGTTAGCCAGTCGATACTCGACGCCTGCATCTGCATCGGCAAATGCTTCATAAAAACCAGCTATCCGCTCGTAGGATGCACTCTGAAAGAGCAGGTCGCGTTCCGCAAATTTCTTTTTCAAGCAATGATGTAATTGGCGAATAAGATGTGTTGTCCTTCGTCCGAGACTTGGTAATATAACCAAAGCTCTACCTGCTGTAACCCCTGCTTCATCGGCTGCCTGTTCGATAAGCTTAACTTGCTCCGTAGCGGACAAGTTAGAATCAAACTTAAATTTGATAACATCGTTAAAATCAGTAAAAGTGGATGCTAACCGAGAAGTATTTCGAACGAAATCTGCTTGAAAGGCCGTCAGCATGTCTTCTTTTACTTCAAAGTCATTGGATGATTCTGGCATAAACAAATACTGAGGAGAATCATCCAGCCCTCCGAGAAAACCATATTTCTGAATCCACTTCCGTCGTTGCTCTCCTAAACATTGAAGCGTCAATTTGTTTTCATCATACAATCGGCCTATCTGGAAAATATGATTTCCTGCAAACTTTAAACTTGGAATACGAAGCTCTCGAAGCGTTTCATTGGTAGGCTCTGGTGTAATTGTTAACGGCTTGTTATTGAACGTAAGCCGTTTCAATAATTTGATTTTTTGATCAATTCGACCAAAGCGCTTAGGTGTAGGCAAAATAGCTTGACGATGCAACGATTTTACATCATTGTCATGCGTATCATACAAAATCCGCATTAAAGAGGCTGCACCATGACGAGGTGACATTGAGCCTCGACGTCCAGGATAACAATAGATTACTGATAAGTCTTCAGGCTTGACTAAGGACTTAACATCAAATCGATGGTGCTTCGTCTCAGTTAACGTATATTCATAAACGTTACGAATATTCCCTTGTTTATCTTCAAATTCTTGTTGATCAATTCGATTACCGAAACTGATAATTTCTACTGGATACCAGTAATCACCAAACATCATTAACACACGTAGACCGATCTTACGCCGGCGCAAGAGTATATGTTGTAAGCGATTTACATTTCGGATGTTAATAATTTCGGAAAGTCGTTGTTTGCCAACATATCGATAAATAATATCTAAACAGATAAATAGACGATCCGGCCCGTCTGCGATGACTTTCATACCAAACCCCTCTAACATCTCGATAGTCGCAGCGGGTGGCGAAAACTTATTTGTTTTAAAAAAGAAGCGCCCTGCTTTGTCTTCAACAAGAAACCCCAGTGCTTTGATTTGACGTCTAATTTCGAACTCTAGAAACTGTATAATTAACTCAAGCTCTTCATCAGAACAACCTTTAATTTTTAATGAATAGGCGATCGCATTAGAAGCCAAGCTCAATCGTTGAACACCAAATAGCGTCTTACATACTATATCTCCCTTTAACTGTCGATCGGCAGGTATAGCAATAAATTTTTTTCCTTCTCGTGTAACAATGACAGCAGGTCCTTGAGTCTCTGACCGAACCTTACGAGCCATATTCTGTAATTCCCGATAGCGGTCAGCATCACTTCCTAAAGTGAAAGGCAGTGAAGTTGGGATCAGTTTATAGGAAAAGTCAATATCATGCACATTGGCAATCTCGAACGTACTGAGTGTATGCTTGTTCATCATATTTGTTATTATTAAGATTCATAAAGCTACAAAGCGAGTAAAACGGACATGTATCGCAGATATAACCCCCAAACTCATTAACGCCAAAATCTGTAATGGGTAAATCTCTAAAGGGGCGATCTCTGGTCAGACAGCGAATGTCTTCACTGGTTAGATAGATCTCGTCTAAAATTTCATTAGCCCGTTCCTGCGTCAGTGTATGCTCACGGACTTTCCCTTTTATTAAGTTTACTTCTAGTAGCCGGATATCATTATAGTGATATGGCTTACGGGATATCATCTTGAAATTTCGCTCTCTATATAATACTAGGCCGATAATCATTAATTGACGAGAGTAATCGCTAGTCTCGCTGACAGATACCTTCCAGTCAATTACAACTGGTTTATAGTCGATGTAAGCCAGTAAATCGATTTGAGGGCAAACCCAGGCCTTCTCAATCCAAACGCCACGTTTCGACACATCTGGGAGTAAAAAGTATGCACGCCCCAGGTAATCAAGTAATGGCTCTCCATCTGGCATTAAAATATTAGGAAGATTTAAAATAGCTTTCCGAATCGTTGTATACACTTCTTCTAGCTTTTCTGTACTATAATCTTCCATTAATTCGTGGACGTTTAACACGCAGTACTCTGCACCAACACTACTTTTTGTATTGGTTTTATAATGTCCCTGCTCCGAGAAGGTAAATTGAGCTTTAGCTAGCGAAACAGCTTCTTCTGCAAATTGCTCAATATTAAATTCACCATTTTCTTTTAAAGAAGGTATAATACGCTGAGCCAATATTTTATCAACTACTGACCCTTGCCACATTTTAAAATCCTGCGCATTACCCAATTCAAAAGCTTTACGACGTAATGGTGAAGTATAATGAAAATTAGCCAGCAGCTGACTGAAGTAGAATTTTCGTCGACACTGCCTGAATGTATTACTTTCAGTGTAGGTCCATCTCATCGGCTTAAGGTTGCATAAATTCAGCTAAACGATCTAGATATTGACTAGTGGCCTCATCATCACCAACATAATTGGTTTGACTCTGTCCCATTATAGGGGAATCATTGGCGAGTTGCTTACGAGCTGCTAATCCAAAGTTACCTATTTGGTCCTGTTGGCGAGATTTTAAAACATTTACCGTTTTCCAGATCGCAGTTTTAGCCATTTCATAAGATATGGATAACTGGTTAAGCAAGTCCCTCATGATCACAATGGGCACCGTTGCTGGATGAACTTGATCACTAAGCATATGATTTACTACTTCATCAGGTAAATCTAAGTGCTCGGCTAGCGCTGGTACTGATTGGGTAGCGCTCTGGAGCTGTTGAGATAATAACTGTCCAAAGGTTAATTGATGTTTCTTTAACAATGAATCAAATAGCTCTTTGCGACGTGCATCGGATAAAGTAGTTTCGTAGTCTACTTCTTGTACTTGTTTAGGCCAATATAGCTCGGGCTTTAGAAGCTGGAGCAGCCGTAGACTTTCATCTAAGTTGTTAATAGGTTTCATGACTCGGCTTGGTTATACAGGTTAATAAGTTTTTGTTTGGCACGATGATGACGCACTTTGAGTTGATTATTTTCTATACCAAGCATAGAAGCAATCTCATCATAGGAAAACTGCTGAACTTTGAGTAAAAGCAGACTTCGATCAGTATCATCTAGTTTGGCCAATGCCTTTTCTAATCGGATTAGATTTAAGCTTTGCAGATCGTCGTGCTCATGAAACTGGTCAAAAACATCCTCACCGATATTAAAGTCAATTTCATTCGGTTCCTCGTCTAATGATTCTGATGGATCTATTTCCAACGGAACAATCTGAAAAATTTCATCTAACCGTGCTTGCTCTCTTAAATGCTGCTTTAAGCAGTTGACATATACTTTTAAAATGTAATTTTCAAAATGGGCCTTGGGTGTGGTTGGCAGTATTGCCCGCTTCGCAATTAGGGTATCTAACGTTTGGTAAATAATCTCCCAAGCCGTATCTGGATCGAGATGCCACTTACTAACGGCTAAGCCATACCATTTTTTAGCGTACCGCTCGTACAGCCATTCCATAAGTTGAGGAAGTGGTTGACGAAGTTGCTCGGCTATGTCTTCGTAGGTTGTCATTTGATGTTAAATAGGCTTTCAATTAGTAATATGATTTTAGGTTACAGACATCTTAGAGGTCATAAAATTTACGATGTATTGTAACCCCAAATCATAGTTAAGTTGAAGGCCAATCACACGGATAGGCTACTAGATAGATCAGCATTAGCGCAAGGTTATAGGTAGATAGTGTACCTGAACGAGACCAATAGTGCGTGCAGATTGATCTATAACTCCTAAACGAGTTGAAATAAAAAAACCAGGCAGAAACTACCTGGCTAGGAGAATTATAAAAGAGTCCAAAAGCTTAGCAAGCTCTTGGGTAACATAGACTTCGCACTTCAAAGTTACATTCTCCTTTTATATTCTCCAAGTCTTCCCGTGGTTTCAAACTGGGTATGATAGTCCTATCATGTCTGGGCCTGCATTGTTCACTAAATTTTTCGAAACACCGCTAAAAGGAATTTTCAATAATGTGGCTACGTGCCATAAGGGCTTCAGCAATAGACTGTTTGCCAAAAATTCTATTGGTCAATTTAAAAAATTTAACACAATGTTATCAAATCACAATGCCATGGTCCCAGCAGGACCCAAGCCTCCATTTTTAGAATTTGTAATTGAAGGCCAGACGTTTCAAAGCTTTCAGCAGTACATGACAGGTAAAGAGCTTAAGCAACAGGCAGGTATCCCACTGGATACGGATCTGTATCTATCTATAGTTCACCCCTGGACTGATGAATTGATTGAAAATAGTACGAAGGTTGATTTGGCCAGGCCTGGTCTTGAGTATTTCTATGTCAAAAAGAAGCTGCCCTTTACGATCAATGGCGCACCGTTCATCTGGTATAAACAATATATCAGTGAGCCGGAAATAAAGGCGTTGGGTAAGATCGACGAGGATGATGAGGTTTACTTGAAAATCAAGCCACCATTTGAGGATGAGTTGATCGCTAAAGGAGCAAACGTTGATTTAGCGAGACCTGGAAAAGAAGCCTTCATTTCGAAGCAACCATCAGTTTATAGCTTGGTCATTAACGCACAACTGAAATCCTGGAAGCAGCCGACAATTTCATTTGAGCAGGTCATTATTCTGGCGTTTGGCAGCTACTCCGATGATGTGAATAGAGCCTATACGGTTACGTTTACAAACGGGCCAAAGCAGAAGCCAAAGGGTGTTATGGTAAAAGGGGATAGTGTTCACGTAAAAAATGAGATGAAATTCGATGCTACACCAACTGATAAATCATAGCCCAGATCTAAAACGCCTTGCCGACGAAGGCTACGCATTAGAGATTAAAGGTGGGTATTTACTTATCCACCAAATCCCCTACCTGAATGCGAAAGGAGAACTCCTATTCGGTACATTAATTACCGATCTCACCCTGAGCGGAGATAGAATAGCGAAGCCAAGCTATCATGTGATTCATTTCATGGGTGAATATCCATGTACCAAGGAAGGCCAATTGATTACGTCTATTCAACATGCTACGCTAAATCAGGCGTTATTTCCCGATGTCACGTTGAATTATTCGTTCTCGAACAAGCCCCCTGATGGTTATACGGATTATTATCATAAAATTTCTAGGTATGCCGATATTATATCGGCACCTGCGAAATCACGCTATGATAATGTAACCGAAAAGACATTCAAGGTTATTGCAACTGAAGCTGACGAGTCAACCTTTCAGTATGTCGATACGAACACGAGTCGGGCGAATATTTACCCGATCAATGCAAAACTGGCAGGGCAAAAGATCGCAATCATTGGCTTAGGGGGCACCGGGGCTTATATTCTCGACGCTCTGGCGAAGACTCCTGTTCAGGAGATCCACATATTTGATGGCGATGTATTACAAACACATAACGCCTTTCGATCTCCAGGAGCGGCTTCGATTAGCCAACTGAATCAGCAGCCGATGAAAGTCGACTATTATGCGGACATTTATTCGAACATGCATAAGCGAATCATACCACATCCGTATTATATCACTAATGAAAACGTCCATGAATTGGGCGAGATGGGTTTCGCTTTTGTTTCTGTCGATAATAATAACGCTAGAATCAGTATTGCGGATTACCTGCGCAAAGAGCAACGTTCATTTATTGATGTTGGCTTAGGGGTCAATATATCAGGCGATGGTTTAGTTGGTCAGATTCGAGTAACCTCTTCGACAAAGGCTAAATATGATCACTTGCAACTTAGGCTACCAGCTGGAGAGCAGGGCGACAATGAGTATGCTTCAAATATTCAGATTGCTGAATTGAACATGCTCAATGCCGTACTGGCGGTGATTAAATGGAAAAAGCTATGTGGTTTCTATCAGGATTCTGAAAGAGAGTTCCACAGTGTGTATTCGGTCAATTTAGCTGAGCTGTTCAATGAAGACCAGGATCTTGCAGCCTAGTTTTGTCAAGTTCATACCCGAATCGTTGGAGGACGGCATTATTTATATCTCCATCGATTATTGCACAGCCACACACAATTGCGTGTGTGGCTGTGGCAATAAAGTGGTTACGCCCTTTACGCCAACTGACTGGGAGCTTGCATTTAATGGGGAAACAGTCTCGCTAAGCCCATCAATTGGCAACTGGAGCTTCGACTGCCAATCGCATTACTGGATAAAGCGTGGTAAAATACAATGGGCTGGACAGTGGTCTCAAGAAGAAATTGAGGCCGGAAGGCGTAAAGACCAAATTACAAAACAACTCCATTTCAGTGATGTAGATGAGCCTTCAGAGGTTTCTGCTAAAAGTGAATTTACACCTGTTGAACAAGAACCTGTTTTAGGTTTTTGGCAAAAACTCCGCCACAAATTTGGGCTGTAAATAAGCAAAACCCACTATTGATCAATCGACGCGATTGATCAATAGTGGGTTTTGCTTAGTAATAAACCGTTCAGTTAATTCAATAACTTCTTAAATAGCGTGAACTATTAAACTGAACGGGTTTTTTGAACGCAAAATGGGCCGTTTCCGACCCTTTCCTCCTACCTGACAACCGTTCAGAAAAACGTCCCTTTCCAACTATTTTCTAGGACCGTAGAGTATAACATCATTTCGGGGTTGACTGATTTCGCTATAGCGTTTTTTAGCCTCCGTGCTCATGTTTGCGCCTAATGCTATGGTTTGCTGATAAAGTTCTGATATGCGCATGTGCAGTTCGTCAATGATCTTGAGTCGCTCGGAATCGGTAAGCTTCAGTGTATTCGAGTCGTAGTAGTCGGTTGGGATTTGGAATTGATCAACGATACTACCAACTAGTCCCGCCATAGCACCGGCCCCGCCCCCACTAAACAGACCCGCGATCATAGTACCGGCTCCTGGAATGCCAAAGGCCGTGCCAATTACATTGCCGATGATGGACAACGTTTGCTTATTACTGTCCTTAATCGCCTTCGAAACAGCTTCTTTGAGTTGTTGCCCCATAGCCTCCATCTTCCCCTGAAGCTCGGCCTTTTTATCAGCGGGCAGGTGGTCAAAGTCAGATTGAGAGTTAACCCCATATGAACTCATCAGCGCCCCCATAGCCGCAGCCATATCAGCCCCCGGATCACTGGCAGTCGGAGAAATGTTAAATGTTGGCATGGCTGGAAGCATAATCGGTTGTCCAGAAGACAGCAATACGTCCAACTGCTTCTTGATTCCATCTGCCTTTGAAAGAGCCGTGTTGTATTGAACCATGTACTTGAAGCTAAAGCCATTGCCCGAGGTAGCCGAAAAGCCCGAGTTGCCATCTTCTAGCTTATTTGCCATCGTCACGTATTTGGATCGAAAACCCCACATCTCTTTCTGCATTTTATAGATTTCATCAACCTTGTAGTAATTTGATACCCCACGTGAAACAATGATTCGTGAGTTAAGCTGGCTAACAGTTAGTTTATTGAGCCGCTCTTGAAGGATACGAATCAATTCGAGTTTGGCAGACTGTTCCGTATTTGCGTCACCCTGCAACGCAATGGTTAGCGCGTCGCCTACGCCTTGGGCGCTTGCGATAGAAATGGTTAGCGTAAAGGCAGTGAGAATGGGGAAAAAATAGGTTTTCATGGCTAGTCTGCTTTAGGGTTGAACTTGAAAGCTAAATCGAACAGTATCAGGTTTGGTATAACCACGCTCCTGCTGAGCGATCAGAACAATCTGAGAGGTACCGGTAGCCTCAGGCGTATATTGCCAGGAGGAAGGACCAAGCGGTATTGGAATGCCTACTTTCTGCAAAATGGGAAGCTGCTCAAGATCACTTCCCTTTTCTAATCGACCCAAGCCAGTTTCCTGATAGAATTGAAGTTGGTAGCCGTACTCTGAATAGTAGGAGTCCGTCAGTAGCTCCATCGGCAGCGAATAGCGTTGATGTACCTTCAAGGTTGGTCCTGGATAGGTAGCATTTAATCGAATCCGGTAGTTGGCCTGAATGTCTAACGATTCGGACTGGCAACCCATGGCCAGCCCGATCAGTCCGCAATAGATGATCTTTTTCATTTGTATTCAGAGTCTGTATCAAGAATGAATTTTACGCCAATGCCCAGATTAAAGCGGGTCGGGGTAATATTGGAGCGAAACAGGTAATATTCCTGAACACGGGCAATCAGAATGGTACGGCCCGTTAAAATGTATTCCCCTTCAATGGCTAATGTTGGCCCAACAACCCATTCCGAACGGTTCATGATTGTTGCGCCCTGTATCTCCCGGCGATCCTGATTGATTGACTCGTATCCACCAGCTACACCACCCCCTACGTTGATGACCCACGAGCGGTTAATGAGCCCCATTACACGGGTGAAGTAGGTAGCCTCGCCGAGCCACTGAGAAACTGGCACGAATTTTCGGTCATAGGCATAGAGCTTGTGATTCAGATGAACCGTACCTTTCCAGTAAGAGTTGAGCGTCCGGTAACGGCTATACGACAGCGAACCGAAGGTGCCGAAGTTGTCTTGACCGGGAAGCTTGAAGCCATCAAGCAGACCGCCCGATAGTTCGATAGTCGTTTGTCCGGCTTGGTGAATCTGGGCATGAGCAGCAGATAGGCTCAGTGCGAATAACCCAAAGAAGAGTAATTTATTCATAGCAGTACAAAGTGAAGGGTGTACCAAAATGGTACTACCTTTAGAAAGGTATGTTAGAGTGGACGTGCAGTTGCGAGTTCTTCGGGACCAATCGAGATTGTGAGTTGACGACCGCCACTTTCTTCGCCCATCTGAACGACAAGCCGACGATCTTTTTCAAGCGTTAATCGTTCAATAGCGATAACCTTAGTGAGTGCATCCCGGCGCGGTATAACACCTTCACTGGTATCGAATGTCTTGATTGGATCAACGGGTACGTCCTGCGTGGCTGAACTCTCCCCTGCTCGCTTTAATTGCATGACATAGGTCCGCAGGTAATCAATGGCGTAGTCGAGCTTCGAATCATTATCCATACCCAACACCAGGTACATTACATCGTCTTTGTAGAGGACATTCTTCAAATACAGATTCATGCCCTGAGTCTTGTAACCGATGTGCCGGATCTTCCGGCGTGAGTGCATAGCTAGTTCACCCTGACGGTTGAGGTTGTCTGCTAACCGAGCTTTTGATCCTGAACTAACCTTGGCCGACTTTGACACATCGCCATCGAGCAGCATTTTAGTCAGGTCATACGTTAACGCGTCGGGGTGATCTTTATAGCTGATCAGGAAGCTGAACAGGCGACCATCGGCAGTAACTACCGTCAGGTTAGTTTCCATGAGTGGGTTTTGCGAAAGCGCCTTAAGGCGAAATACATTTCCCGCCTTTTCAATGGCTTCCCCGGCGATCTCTTTACTGCCCAGATCGGCGTAGCGAATCTCGTAGGGAAAGATGATGTGCGTCGTCTTATTGTTCGATACCTGAATCGAGTACGAGGGCCGAATGCTGGAATTGGTCATCGGCAACACAAAAGCGAGTTGAGCCAGCGCCGGAGCTGAGGACAAGGCCAGTGTCAGGCAGATCGGTAGGATGATGCGTTTCATGAGGTTTATTGTGCTTTTAGGAAAAGATTATAGCCTGCCCGCAGTCGGATAGTTGACTGACGAACGGATTGCGAAGCCCCCATTCGGGCCGAGTTAACGACGTTGTTAGCCAGTCCGCCTATACCGGGTAATTGGACACCCTGAATGGCTGATGAGCGAATTTGACCGTTTACCTGACTGCTTTGGCTCAGACCAGGTACGTTGATACCGGCTGATCCGTCAGTATCGTAAACATCTAAGTCAAGAGGAATCAATTGACCCCCCAGTTGCAGACTACGAACTGTAAGCCGGAGTCGATCATCGGACAACTGACAGATGGCGTACAGGATTGTGTTTGTTGGAATTGTAACACCGTCCGCCTGTACCTCCTTAAGCAGTCGCAGTTTAACCTGCTGTCCATCCTTGATTGTCTGATCTTCATGCACGACAACCGGAATCATCCAAGAGATTGTTTTTCTATTGCCATAGCCATTACCTCCACTCAGCACGGCGCGGGTTGGTTGCGCGCGCGAGCCGCCCGTTGGCGCCGTATGAAAAGCATTCTCGGCGGTCAGTGGCTCGGCTAGTCGGGAAGCCGTTAAATTGTCGCTTAATTGAACGTTAGCGGGTTTTGCGTCAGAACTATTCGTAGCAAAAGCTTCTGAGGTACTAGTCTGCGGACGTGATAGATTGCTACTTGACGCGTTTTCGTACGATCGGAGCTGAGCGTTCAACTGCTGATCGCTACCTTCATAGTACTGGCTACCTTTGGGCGCATTGTAGTAATAACCACTCCCGGAACGGCTCGTACTTGCCTTGATAGGTCGAACCCGATTTCTAGTTGATGAAACAGGGCTTGTCGAAGCCAGAACAACAGGCTCCGGACTGGTTCGTAGGCTAGAACTATGGCCGGCTGTCAGCGTCTGGGAAACGGCTGGCATCGCCTGAATGCCTTTCATAGCCGAGTCGGAGCGAGTGTGAGTAAAGCTGGATAACACCTGACCGGTAGCCGCCTTGCCATAGCCTGGCTTCTCAACTTCCCGACCGTTTATGTTGCCTCCCTTTGCATTCGGCATACTGGCATTAAACCCTGTTGCCCCCGGCTTGGTAGCAGCTATTTCCTCGGATAGGTCTTTTCCTCCCTTCCCACCCCCCAATAGCCAGAACAAAACAGCTAGAAAAGGGAGAATGATAGCAGGGTAGACTAACATTGCCTGTCGATTTCGAAAGAAAGCAGCATCGCTATGAGCTACTGAAACGGCTGAATTCATTGTGGTGAAGTTTTGTGGTAGTTATCGTATAGCTTTGCCAGGCTGTCAAGCTTGCGCATTTCATAGCGCTTGGCCTGTTTATAGCTCGTCTGATTATTGCTGGATTGCTGAAATAGCTTCTCCATTGGCTTTATCATCTGATCGGGTGTCGCGATAGGTGCAGGGTCGTTCAGGTGTCGAATGCTGACAACCAGTTTATACACAGATCCGCCTGCCAATAGAACTAAAGCCACAATGACCACCTGCATTCGAGTGCGATCGGAAAGACTCATGAAGTGATCGCCTATATTCACGAGTATACTAGCGATTCGTCTCATTGCCGTTGGCGCTCTTCTATGTCCGTATTATCGACTACATCAAACTTTTCTATCAGAAAGCCGTGTGGGTTAATTTCCGAACGGCTCACGTTGCGTATGTAGCCAGTTGTTACCAGCCTGCGTACAGTGATGTTGGTCAGACGAATGATCTGTTGCCGAGCGAATGTGCGAAATGCGTACGGGTATTGATTCATATCCAGTTGGATACTATCGACCTGAATTTCTTGCGAAGCGGAGGCCTGAATCAGGTCACTGTAATAGCCCTTCTCTTTGGTGTCGAGATACAGCCGCGATACACTTTCGTCGGCATAAGGAATTGCTTCTTTGATGTGCTCTTCAATGCTTTTCGAGTCCGGATCAAGCGTGAAGAACAGTTCGTGGAAGCGCCGGATATGGTCCCGACCCTCAACAGGTCGATTTTCCCGAACATCATTCCGAAGGGCAGCAACTAAAGACTTGCCCTGCTCAACTACATAGATTCGACTTTCTGAATCGGTCTTTACCTTGTAGGCAAAACCGAGGGCAGAAAGAGTAATTAGCGCGAATACAGCAACATTGACGAAGGCCAGTATACGGATATTACGATAGGAGGTCTCCAGATTGCGGAGCGATTTAAAGAAGGTTTCGTTTTGTGCAGCCATGATTAGTCCGTGTTTTTAGAGATGTTGCGCATATTGTTGTATTCCTGTTTAACCGCGGCTCCGTAGTACAAACCGTAGTTAGCAGCTGTTTGCCCAACGGCAGCGGCTGCATTTACGGCCCCGCCCATAACCATTAGGCCGCCCGCGCCAAGCGCACCCAGGCCTGCTCCACCAGCCGCAACCGCTCCCCGGCCTGCAACTCCGGCCGCAGGCATTGCGGCACCCATAACGACCGCAGAAGAAAGGTTTGTCATTCGCTGTAGGGCACTACCAATTCCTGATGAAGAGATGATGTAGGAAGCGATGGTCGGTATAGTGAAGTAGCTCAGTGTAGCGATGATCATAAAGACAGTATAGATTGTCTGCCCGCTCTGTGCTTCTTGTGGCACATTGTTAGTGAGTTCCAAGTACTGAAGTGCGATAACCTTGCCTTGAATGTAGGTTACGATAGTGCCTAAGATGTTGGCCAGGGGAAACCATAGTGAAACCTGTACGTAGCGGGCAATCCACATTAGATGCGAATCCTGAAAGCCGGTGAAGATGGCCAAGGCGAAAGCTAGCGGCCCAATGATCGTTAGGACAATCAGGAAGAAGGCGCGTGTTGTCAGGATCACTAGCCGGGCAGCCAGAAAGAAAGCATAGAAGAGGTTCTTTAGAAATTCATTGAATCCCTCATCCAGGTAAACGCCAAGCTTCTCAATAAGCAAGGGTAGATACTGACCAACAGACCAGCCGCTGATTTCGTCTATCTTCTGATCTAATTGTCGTAGTTTTTCCTGTATTTTTTCCTGCCGCATTTGCTCCAGCTGCTGAATGCGAGTTGTCTGCACATCGACCATGTTTTGCGTAACCGTTTCGATGGGCTTCATGAGTGCACCAATGAAGTCGGTTACAATGGTGAAGTTCAGGACCAGAAAGCCGATAGCAAAAGGCCTGAGTAACGGAAATAGGTCTATGGATTCGGCCCGGGCGAAATGACCTAAAACACGCATGCCGATGTACAGCGTTGCGCCGATTGCGGCAATAGCCGAGGCTACATCTCCCAAGTGACCCATACCTTGAAGAACCTCTGAATACACGGCTTTAACGGACTCTTCTATCGAGGAGAATTTCTGGTAGAAATTGTAGTCGACATAGGTTCCCCCACCCGGCGCTTGTAATAACATCATATTGATTTGAGAGAGAAGTATCGACACGATAGAGCAACGTGTCGATGCAGTGAACAGATGAGACCCTTTTGTATTTAGGCTAATTCAGGTTTGCGTCTGGCGTCGGCAAAGTCAGTGATGGCAACTTGTATATCACCTCCGTTCTGATTTGTTCGACGGATAACTTCTGCCTTCTCCGGACCTTCGGTTGTGTAGGCCGCATACTCCTCCATGCTTACCTCGGTAGCGTAGACTTTCGCTTTATCGCCGAGCGCAATAAATACCTCCTTATACTTCCGGCGCTGATCGTTATCCTTATTGACAGATAGGATTAGCTGCTTTTGCTTTTCGGATAAGCCCAGGAGTTGGCGAACCTCTTCAAAGCGGTGTTGGTATTTGCTTTGATCGAGCAGGATTTTACAATCCGAGTTATTGATAATAGCATCTTTAACGATGTTGTTGCCAATGATATCGTCAATCTCTTGGGTAACTACGAGCGCTTCACCGAAGTGCTTCCGAACGGTTTTGAAGAGATACTTGATATAGTCAGCCATCGACTCTTTGGCGATCGCTTTCCAGGCTTCCTCAATGACCATCATTTTACGGACCTCAATAGGTAGTCGGCGCATCTTGGAGACGAAAGTTTCCATGATGATCAGCGTCACTACCGGGAAGAGGATCGGATGATCTTTGATGTTATCCAGCTCGAAGACAATAAACCGCTTGTTGAGCAAGTCCACGTTCATATTCGAGTTGAGCAGGTAGTCATACTTGCCTCCTTTGTAGAAGGGCTGCATAGTGATGATAAACTGCTCAATATCGAAGTACTTGTCGGTGTACTTCTTTTCCTTTAGGAAAGCCCGGAATCCATCGTCGGCGTTACAATACTCGTAGAAGCCGTTAAAGCTGGCCTCCGCTTTTTCCTTTTTCACTCGCTTAATGAATTCCTCAACCGCATCCCCAAGGGCAACCTCTTCGGTTCTTGAGAAGCTTTCAGTTTCGTTCTTCCAGAGCGTTTTCAGCAGCGTATTGATGGACGTGATCTTATCAATCGAATAAAACCCATCCTCTACGTAGAAAGGGTTAAATGTAATTGGCTTATCTTCTTCATAGGTTAAATACACCCCATCATTGCCGCGCGTCTTACGACGAACGAGCTCGCAGAGTCCCCGGTAAGAATGCCCTACATCGACAAGCACAATGTGTGTATCCTGTTCATAGTACTGGCGTACCAGGTGATTCATGAAAAAGGATTTTCCTGATCCGGAGGGGCCAATCACAAACTTGTTGCGATTCGTCACCCAACCCTTGTTCATCGGCTCATCCGACAGGTCAACCCAAACAGGCTTACCCTGCCGGTCGCACAACCGAATGCCAAAGGGAGAAAGTGACGACTGATAGACTGATTCCATGTTGAAGAAACAAACCGCTTGTTCGGCAAACGTATAGAAGGTCTCGTCAAAAGGAAGGTCACCCGCATTACCTGGTATACCCGCCCACAGCAGGCGGGCCGCATCCATCGTGTTTTGCTTGGGCAGGCAGTCTAGTTGAGCAATGGCCGAAGAGGTACGCGCCCGCAGGTAGTCAAGCTGTTCCGGCTTCTCAGTCCACACCATTACGTTGAAATGTGCCCGGCAAACAGTGCGTTGCTGTTGAATGGCCTCCTGAATGTAACGCGTTGTCCAGTCGCGGTTAATACCGTTTTCGGAAGAAAATTGCGACAATGAATGCAGGTTGCGGGCCGTTTGTTCGAATTCACGCAAAGCTGCTTGAGCATCGTCAATACAGATGTATTGATTGTATACATGATTACAGGGTAACATCAAACCAACCGGCAACACATTGCCAACAGCAAACTGAGTGCTATCCGAGGATAGTGGCCCGTAACTGGCCATGACATCTACTGCCTGAGGTAGTGTTTCGGTATCCGCCAACGTAAAACAAAGTACATCCTTGGAGCCAATCCGGACCCGCCCATCAATATCCCAATCCTCAAGAATGACTTTCTTTTTGCCATCAGGTTGAAGCCGGAAGTAATTAGGCACAATACCCCTATCCCCTTTCGCACTTACCAACTCGTCATCAGTTAGTCGCTCCGCTTTAATCCCACCATCAAGCAGGATTCGCTCAAACTGACTAACTGTATCAAAAAAAGGTTGAAGTTCACGCTGAGTAAGTTGCTCCCGAGGCACGAGCCGGCGACGAGTCAGCGAGTGACGGTTGCTTTTCTGCTTCTGGCGAAACTTAGGCAGCTTGGAAATGTAGAGGTAGCAATAGTGATTCAGATAGGGCCGTTCGACGAAGTGTCTATGAAACGCCTGCGTTAGAAAACTATCATCACCCTGTTCTAGATTTGGCTGGTACTTCTCCTCGGTAAACCAATCCTGTTTGTGAATAATGCAACCGGGAGGCAGTAGTTTAATCGCTTTCACGATAGCGCTATGCAGGGTTATATAGTCTTCCTTTGACTGGGTAAAGATCTCAGGAAGACGTAACCGGAACCCTACGGTAATATCTGCCATCTTACTGACCAGACAGTTGTTTTCAACGGCCAGTAGCGGAAGAGCGGTTTCGAGACTTCGAGCGTTTAGTTTCACGGAGCTGAGCGAATGGTTTAGCGGATGAGACGAGAATAACCTTAGGCTGATTGCGAGTTGCTTCGAGCTTGAGAAGCCCCGATATGCCGTGTTTTGCGGAGAGACGCATGCAGTACCATATCCCACCCCCACCACTGCCCACCACAATGAGCGTGGAGAGGTAGGTGTTAAGACCAAAAAGCCCGTAGAGTGCTAAGGCGAGTAATAGGCTACTGACAACAATACCGGCTGCCAGATAAAGATAAGTGCCTTTCAATCCCCGAAACTCTACGGGCCTTCCGATACCCTTATTAATCTCCAGCATTGCTTACGCGCCGAAGAATGCCGTTAGAATAGAGCCGACTGCGACTAGGAATAGTGCCGCACCAAACCAGCTAACCATAGCCTTCTGTGTATCCGGATCGCCGTTGTGAAATTTACTGTATACCCGGACAGCACCGATTAAGCCAATGACAACACCCAAGGCCAACACAATGGTTTGAGCCGCTACGCCATAGCTCTTAATCGTTGTCGCTGTTGTCGTTAAGGCTGCGGCTCCGTTTCCCGTAGCCTGTGCAGTTGAGAAAGTAGGCATAAACATCAGATCCAATCCTAAGATGATCTGAAGCGAAAAGGCGCGCACTAGAAGAGTAATCTTCCGATTTTTCATGATTGTAGATTGATTAATGAAAGACTTAATTTCGACCTATATACAAATTATACATCTAAAGTAAATAGCGTTTTTATAATATGCGTATAACGAGCAAAATAAATATTCTAAAATAATGAATGTCTATTAGCTAAACGCCTGATAGTCAGAAGTAAAAATATTTTTACCGTAAATATGTTGTAAAAACATTAGATGTATAAACAACTTGATTGCAAAGATGTGTATTGACTTAACGGTCTATCAATAGAAGAATACTGAGTAATATGTATAATTTATATTTCATAAGGGTTTTATATATATAATATGTTCTATATGTTTGTATACAATAGAAAAGGCCAGGTGTATGCCTGGCCTTAACAAGTTGATTAGTATCTATTTGAGTCGATCAAGAAAACAGATCGTCTAAATAGTCCCATCGGCGAATCAGAGATGTTGATCGCGGATACTGTTCATTGACATCTTGGATTGACGAATTTTTAGCTCCCTGTCTGCTGTACGGATCTATCCAGCATAGCAGACAGCGGATCGCTAAATAAACTAGCAATACGAGCAACAAGGAGTTACCAACGGAGTCGACTTTGTTACCGAACTTCAGTATAGAGAGAAGGCCTGTCATTATGATAAAACCTCCCCACAACAGGGAGAACCGAAAAGGCACTTGATTCCAGAGTGTAAACCGAGACTTGGCATAGGTCCGCAGGTCATAGCCAACCAAAACGGCTAGCATAACCTTGACAACGGCTCGCATACCCAATCGGGTAAGTATACCCATGGCCGCATCTGACAATACTGCCAGAAAGCGTATTAGCCGGATGGCTAAACCGAGCCCCACCAAGCCAAGGATTGAAATTATGATAGTCCAGAAGTCAAGAGCAATTAGGTTCATAATAGTAGACTATTAACGAGTGAAAGGAATACCATCAACTAAAGTGCTACGTTGCCGATTAATGACCGCTGCTAGTTTGGCGGCTTTTTCATTGGCTTGGTCCTGAGCGCTCACTGTTCCGTCTTCTTTGGCCAGCAGCCCCTTTGCAGTCTCAATAACTTCATCAACTGAATGCTCCTCGGGACGCTCAACGTTTACGGGTAGTTGCAGATCGAACCCTGTTGACTGATCAACAACAATTCCTTCGGCGATATCAACCTCGCTATCTGACTGAGTTTTTGTTCGGCCGTATGGCTGATCGTCACTCAACGAAGGCAATGGTTCGCTTTGTCTGGAAGTTGTATCCTGCTTGGATGAATAATTTACAGCAGTATATAGGGAGCGATCCTCTACCTCCTCCTCTTCTTCTTCTTGAGGCTGATCCTGGGTTGATGCAGTCGGAGTTTCGCCTCGGCTCCTGAACCATTCGACGATATCCTGCCGGTAATACTTCCACAGTACGAAGGCGTAGTAAGGTACGATCAGGACTAGTGCGAACTTAACGAAGTCCCACCAAGAGTACTGGCTAAACATCGAACTCCCCTCCTTTCTGTTCTTTTTGATAGAGCTGTCTGAGGTGATCTAGTAAGTTGTGCACAATGACATTCATCGGTTTGCGGTATTTAAACGCTAGCAGCCGCAGTAGTTCATGATGCTCATCAGTTACCCGAACCATCTTGTTAAACGTATCTCCTTCCTTGGCCGAGCCGCTTACAATGTCCTCAACGGATAAAGCACTTGCTTTTCGGGCTCTCTCAGCTTTAGGAGCTACTTCAGGCGATTTCCGAGATACATTCTCTTCCGGCGCCTGAGAAGGAGTAGCAGCTACAGCAGGTGAATCCGATTCGGCTACTTCTACTTCTGGAGCAACTTGTTCTATCCTGGGCTTAGGTGTTGAGGGCAATAATGAATTGGCGAACTTATTCACTTTGCTGGTTGATGCTTCGCGAGTCACGTCGCTTAGTCGCTTCTGGTTATTCATCGTCTGAAGTAGGGTTAGCGGTTATAGAAACCAATGTTTCGATTTCGGGGAACAGATCTTTCAAGCCCGAGTTGCGGAGGTAATTAGTGGGCATTGGGAACAACGTTGATCGATTCGCCGAGTCTTGATAAGAGTCCCGCTGCGGAATTCGACTTTTCAGACAAAGCAGATCAATATCTTTAAAGCGCCCTTCCAACAGGTCGGCAAGCTCACCGTCACGAGACGGCTTATATTTATTCCAGACTATTCGGCACCGATCAACGGGCAGTAGGTTAATTTCTTGGATTGCATTGAGGTAACTGATCCCCGTGGTTACGGAGTATTCTGAAGTCTCCATTGGGACAATCAGAAGGTCAACGCACTTGATCGCTGTTTCATAGCCATCCACCTCAATATTACCTGGCATGTCAATAAAAACCAATTGCACATCACCAGGTAGCTCTTTAAGCAAAGCAGGCACATCGCCAGGGTAGCCTGACAGAATAGGATATGGTTCAATATCCTGCTCATTAAGGCGAGTCATCAACTCTTCATCGGTTTCGATTTGCTGACTTTCCCGAACGCGTTGGTTGTAGACCGAAAGCTGCGAGCCATCTACATCAAGGATGGCTACTTTAATACCCCGCTTGTAGTGAAGCCAGGAGGCCACTAATACGGAAAGCGTTGTTTTTCCCATTCCACCCTTTTGGGTAGCGAACGCGATAACTTTTGGCGAGCTGGCCAAACCAGCAGCAGCCTCCGATTGGGGCTGTTGAGTTGAAGAGGTCATGTTTGTCTTTTTTTGATTTCAAGGTCAAAGCAAAATTGAAAATTCTACAATTGCAAATAAAAGTGATTAAGCGCGTGATTGTGATCGTGAGTGATCACGCGATCACGTGTCTAGATGATTAATCACTCAGGTGATTGAGTGACTGAGTGAGTGACTGAGTAGGTTGGTGATCACCTAGTCGCTCAGTATTCTAATATCAAACGTGATTAGGTGACAAATCACTTAATCACTAAAGTGTGTAAGCTACTTGCCGCAGAATCGCGCAGGTTATTGAGTGATTCGTAACAGCATATCTCAAGTGATTAGTCGCTCAGTCGCTTTGTAGCCTGAATAATGGTTGTTTTACATGAGAAGTGATTAGTCACTTGATATCTTAATCACACTGTCACGTAAGATACTGATCACGCGTGAAAACGACGGATGTTAGCTACCCGTAAAAAATGATCGCGTTACGATAGCAAGATGTGTTTTTATCCGGATAAAAATCTCTGCTCACCTCACAGTGAGCATTCACTTTCTAGCCTCCAAAGTCGGCTAGATTAAACCACAGAACTGTATGGAAACAAAATTCAATAAGGGGGGCGCGCCTAAAAAAGTGGAGAGTTCGAAAAGGAAACGTCGCGTCGAGATCCTATTCACCGAAGAAGAATTCACTCAATTATGCCAGCGAAAGTCTGGCGTCAAAGTGGCTGACCTATCCAACTTTATTCGATCTGTTTGTCTTGACAAGCCCCTGCGAATGAAGCCCCAACTGAGTACTCATCAGGAGAACGTCTTGTCTCTTGTTCGGGAAATGCGTAGCGATGTTTTGCGGATTGGTGTCAACATAAACCAATCAGCCAAGCGCATAAACAGTACAACCGACTACTATGAATTAAGGAGTGAAGTGAACTTGATCGCTGATAATATGGCGAAAATAGAAGCTAATCTAAGGGAACTTATGAGTGTCATTCTTGATGAAAAACCGGCAGAAAAAGGCCTAGATCAAGCAAGCGATGGTAGTCAGAATTAGCAGCGGAGCCAACCCAACGGGTGCCGTTTATTACAACGAAAACAAGGTGGCGAAGGGAGAGGCTGATCGATTAGCTGTTCAAAACTATGAAGGAATCAACCGGCCTATACAGGACCTAACGCTCAGTGCTATTGCCGGCCAACTGGAAAATCGAGCTTCCGAGAATGAAAGGGTAAGCAAACCAACATTCCACGTTAGCCTGTCATTGGCGCAAGGAGAGAAGCCAAGTGCTGATGAATTACTCGCCATGGCCGACCGCTACATGGATGGCATGGGTTACGGTAGACAGCCCTACGTAGTTTATCAACATCACGATACGGATCATAATCACCTACACATCGTCTCGGTTCGGGTTGATGAGAATGGGAAAAAGGTACCGGATAAGTTCGAGCGCGAGCGATCTAATAAACTTCGCCAGCAGATTGAGAAGGAGTTCGGATTACAGGTTGCCGAGAAAGTTGCCTTACGGCCGGAGCGCAAACATATGGAGCCTGTCCAATATGGACAAGGTAACTTAAAGAGAGACCTATCGGCTGTGGTCAACGGTGTACTTCGCGATTTCACCTTTAGCACATTTTCTCAATTCAATCAGCTGTTGGGGCTTTACAACGTAAAAGCAGTCGAGATACCAATGGAAGGCAAAAAGCCGGGGTTAGTCTATTCTGTCGTCGATGGACAAAAAATTACGCAAGGCGCGCCTTATAAAGCCAGTAGCTTACCTCATCAACCGACAATGGAAACCGTTACCAGGCGCATGAGTGCAGGTAAGAAAATCAAAGGTGATCAGCTACCTGCTTTACGTCGATCGGCGGGACAACAACTTGAGCAAAGTAACGGATGGAGCGACTTTCAACAGCGACTCTCCAAGATTGGTATCGAAGCAATTCCTCACCTTGGTAAGGACAACAACCTGTTTGGCATATCCTTCGTCGATACAAAACGTCAAACGATTTATACCGGTAGCGAACTAGGAAAAGCTTTTACCGCAGGATCGCTCAAGAATGCCCTCGGCGATGCGTACATGCCCCCCATGCTTAGGGAAGTGTCCGAACCTAAGCAGTCCGTCAGCGGCCAAAATAGAGAACAACACAAAACTATTAAACCCGATAATTCGCATGAACAGAAACAGCACAAAACTGAGCCCCAAAAGGAAGAAACGCCTATGCACAATTTTGACATAGTAAGACAATTGCTGTTTGCCCTGGGCAATGACGGCGACTCTTTAGAAAATGAACAAGAATTAAAATCAATGCTCAAACGAGCCAGAAACCCGAGAAGATCATGAGAGACGAACGAAGGAATTTCAACAAAATCAACGAGATGTTTATGTGGGCAAGTGTGGTGGCCTATGGACTACATCTTTACATAGAGCTGCATACGTATTTTGCCGGACATGGGCTCTCTCATCCGATTAGTGACAAAATGATAGGCGGCTTTGTCACAGCATCGCCACTACTCAAATCTCCCCTGTGGTTGAAGTCATTTACCGCAGGCTCTCTGTTTATCTTCGGTATCGCCAGTACCGGCGTTAAATCAATTACGCTAACTAAGCAGTCAGTAGCTACCTCATTTCTGGTCGGGCTTCTGTTGTTTTTTGGCACTTCGCCTATGCTGACTAATCAGTGGATATTGGACAGTTTGGGTGTTAGTGTCCTGAGCGTAGTCTACATGATTGTTACAACCTTCGGCCTGTTGTATATACTGAAGGGGGCACAAGGCTTTAATCGATTACTGAGCTTCTTTCCGGGGGGAAATGATTTCAATGAGAAGAATGAGACATTTCCCCAGGAAGAGAAAAAGATTGAAAACAATGAATCAATCAATTTGCCAACTCGCTTCGAGTACAAAGGGAAGCTACACGATGGATGGATTAATATAGCAAATCCCTTTCGTGGTAATGCGGTTATAGGAAAGCCTGGGTCGGGAAAGTCCTACGTATTTATGAATAGCATTATTCGACAGCACATCGAAAAGGGCTTCTCAATGTACGTTTATGACTGGAAGTTTTCCGATCTGTCACTCGTCGCCTTCAATGCGATGGTAAAACACCGCAAGAAGTTACCCGAGAATATGCGCTTCTATTGTATAAACTTTGACAACCCAAAGAAATCCCACCGCTGCAATCCGCTAGACCCTATTTATTTGCCCCAGGTTGACGATGCTTACGAGAGCGCCAAGATCATGATGTTAAACATGAACAAGACGTGGATTGGAAAAGAAGGCGACATTTGGGCGGACTCCGCTATTAACTACACGACTGCTATACTCTGGTTTCTTCGCACTTACGACAAAGGGCAGTACTGCACCTTCCCGCATCTGGTCGAAATGATGACGATCGATTATCGAAAGGTATTTCCGGTACTTATGGCTAATCCGGATCTGGAGTCCTATATGACTCTGTTTGTATCAGCATTCAATGGTGGAGCAATGGAACAATTAGAAGGTCAGGTGGGCACGGCTCGCTCTGGATTGGCGAAACTATCAAGCCCTTCTATTTATTGGGCAATGAGTGCCAATGATTTCACTCTGGATATCAATAATCCCAAAGCGCCAAAAGTTCTTTGCCTTGGTAACAATAACAAAAAGAAGAATCTATACAGCGCTGCGTTAGGGCTTTACAATGCACGTATTCTTAACCAAATTAATACGCCAGGTCAACACCCTTGTTCTGTTGTTATTGACGAGCTACCGACGCTTTACTTTGCAGGCCTGAGTGACCTGATCGGCACGGGCCGAGGCAATAATATTGCCGTTACCTTATCCATGCAGGACTTTAGCCAGGCCGAACGAGAGTACGGGAAAGCCGAAGCGGATGTTATTAAAAACACGGTTGGTACTATTATCTCAGGGGCTGTTTCGGGACAGACAGCCAAGTCTATAGAGGAGTTACTAGGTAAAAATGTACAGCGAAAGCAGTCAATCAACATTCAGTCAGAAGATACCACACATGGTATCACGACAGAACTACAGCCGATGGTGCCTGCGGCTAAATTAGCTCGATTGAAAACGGGCCAGTTTGTTGGAGTAGTGGCCGGAGCACATGGACAGGAACGTGACCTAAAGGCCTTTAATGCTCAGGTTATTATTGACGATAAAGAGTTTAAGGCTGAGCAGAAGGTGAAACAATTACCCGATTTCTCTATTTTTGCTAGCGAAGGTGGCGATGTTGCCGAGCAGGTCAAAAGCAACTATTACCGCATAAAGAGCGAAACTAAGCAACTGATCGAGGACGAACTTGCTCGACTAAAAATAGAAATCAATAGACCCAATAACCCCTCAAAGAAAAATGGAAGAAATCATTAGTCAGCGGTTAATTAAAATCCGGAAGCATCTGGGAGATCGCCTTGGACATGAACTCACTGTTTTAGAACTGTCAGAGTTGAGTGGGATCAAGAACTATACAATTCAGCGTATTGAGAGTGGCTTAAAGGGCACAACAACTACATTAGTGACACTTCTTAATTTCTATCGTTCACATGGCTATAGCCTGGACTGGATTCTTTCGGCTGACAATGCCCGAATTCCTATGATTGTTGCCTCAGGTATAGAATTGCAGGAAGTAGGCGAGATGATTCAAAACCTTAATAGATGCCTGACCGATGGGTACGATGTGTTATCCACCCGCCTTCGCTCAATGGGTTATGATCAGTTGAAGGACGTAGCTACATCAGAAAATCAATCTAAGATGCCTGATGCAATAGGCTTGTCAATTTGATAGAGCCATAACCGGTATCTTAACAAGTAGCAGAATTGAAACGGGTCTATAGCGGACCCGTTTTTTTTTATTGCGTAGTGCAAATGCGCCCCGGTCGATAGTCCGGTATTCCCAACCCTACCAATCTCCTCATTTAGCTCTACGCATTGCCCTGTCTTGACGCAATAGCCCTCAAGATGCCCATATATAGTTTCAAAGCCAAAAGCATGTTGAATACGAACGAAAGCGCCCAGCTCGTGATCGTATCCAGCCTGGCTTACATACCCTGTTGCAGTAGCCTTCACGGAAGTTCCTGCAACCGCCTTTACGTCAACTCCTGCGTGTAAGCGTTTCTTTTTTAGAAGGGGATGAAGGCGAAGTCCAAACCCCGAAACAACACGAAAGTCCTCAACGGGTATGTTGATTGGCAATACCGATGGTAACAAAGACAAATGAGGTGAATTGGCAGGCATCGCTTTCACAATTCGAATAAACTGTCCATAATTCTGCGCCGTACGCAACAGCAACACCTCCATAGAGTCCCTTTTGGACGCTAGACTATCCTGAGCCTCAGATAGGTTAAAGGCAAACAATGTTCCAAACACTAATAATAGGGATGTTTTTTTGAGCATTATATAAATTATGTAGCTAAACGCTAATATAAATACATATTATGTATGACGAGTTTTGGGAGTTTTCTATTTTTACTTAAAATTCAATTTAATCCCCGCTTCTGTTCATGAACCAAACCGATTTTGCTCGTACGCAAGCCGATGGCTTAGACAACATCGCGCCAACTATTAGTCAAGGGCAGGCTGCTTGGCAGTACGCCCAGTCAGACAACTTCTTTAGTCCAGAAGAGCAGGCGGCTGTAATGCGTCGGCAGATTGAGCCTTACCGTGATCAATTGGAAAGCAAGTTGACTCAACTCGGCTTCCCACCTGAACACTTAGCGCAGCACCCTGCCATTAAGAATGCATTGTACAGCGGTCAGCAAACCGATCCTATAACTATCATTGTGGGGCAAGGCATAAAGCTGGAAGGTAGCCTGAGGGTAGTTATGACCGAGCAAGGCCCTGATTTGCGGATTACACCCATTCAACGGGAACTGACAATCCCTCAACAGATCGGCGACATTATGCTTTCAAGGGATGAACGTCAGCACTTGGCCAAGGAAGGTTCATTGCCTCGTCCTTTCCTTACCCCTGAAAATGGTGAATATGTTCCGACATACTTACGCGTTGACCCAATAACGAATACAGTTGAGTTGTGGAAGGTTAAAGCTGATCAGCTCCCAACTAAACTAATGGGAATTGATCTTACAAAGGACCAACAGGTACTTTTGGCGCATGGGCACTCTGTAAAACTATCTGGCCTGATCGACCAACAGGGAGAGCCTTTTAACGCAACAGTAAGCTTATCGGCATCCAAACAATCCATTCAGTTTTCTGATTTGAGCCGCCTTGATGTATCGATAAAGCCCGCCAGTGAGTTCCGTCAGCAACTTGCTCAAAACAACGAAGGGGCCAAAACGGATTTAACCCGTAGTCGTGAGGTTGGCGTAGGTTCGCCTGTCATCAGTAACCAGCAAAGTGAAGTCATAAAATCACTACTGGATTCAGATCCTCATCAGCACGAAAAATCTTTAAAACCTCGTCGTTAATACTTACACCTCCACCATTGACATGACTAAGTTTGATGAATTAAAAGAGCGCTTCCCGAACCTGATTCCTGTCCAGGAATTACGGGCTAATGTATCAATTGTAGAACTAGCCATTCAGTATGGCTACGAACCACAACTTCACAAAGGGAAGAGTAGGCCGGTCCTTGAGCATCCTACCTACAAGGACACAATCATTATCAAGAATCCGCAGGATGCCTCGACGCAGGTCTATCAACGTGCTGGTGACTTTACCGATTCAGGTACCATTATCGACTTTGTGCGAAATAGACTATCTACCGTTTTTTCGACGTTCAATAGACCCGGCGAACACGAGTTTCGCAATATCACCAGTGTGCTCTACGATTACCTGCGGATTGACCCTAACCATATCAATCAAAATCGAAAGGCAACCGGTGTACTTAGTGATGCAGGTCCCAAGCAGCAATTCGCCAAAGAGCAATTTGATATTAGGGCGCTGGAGAGCAACAACTACCTTACCAAGCGGAACATCGCTCCTCAGACGATTGATCGGCCAGAGTTCGCAAAAAAAGTTGTTGCTCAAATTGCCTACTTCAACCCTGAGACAGGTCACACTGATGGACTGGTGACAGTCAAAGAGCATCCGGAGCGTAAATACTTAACCTTTACCAATGTAGCTTTTCCTTACTACAACGGGCTTTCTAGCGAAATTACAGGCCTAGAACTTCGCAATGAAAACATCAAGCTGCACGCTCCCGGAAGCGATCGCTTTAGCAGCGTCTTTATTTCGAATCCCCCACCTAAGCCTGAACGGTTTTATATTATGGAAAGCGCGATTGATGCGCTCTCTCATCAGCAATTGAGAAGTATAAAAGGGGATGACAAATTCAATGCCGTTTACTTCTCGACCGGTGGACAGCTTTCACCTCAGCAGGTGAATACAATTACGCGCTACATCACATCATTCGACAAATCACCCGATTGGTCAATCAACTTAGGCTTTGATAACGATGTGAAGGGACACAGATTTGACTTACAGTTTATCCAACAGTTGATAGCGACCAAGTTCCCCATGTCGCCGACCACCGGAGGTATTAACAGAGTAAGCTATCTATTACCGGAAGGTGAATCACATCAGTCGATTCAGAAGGCGCTACTTGGTAGGATCGACGCCTATAATCAGAATGTTCAAGCTCAGTTCGTAAGTTCCGATCAGGACAAGCTAGGCCAGCAAGAACTTACAACTCAGCAAATCGTCATTAGTCGATCTGGGAATCAAATTGCTGTTAGTATACCCGAGTCAGCACCTGCGCTATCAGCTTTTTCTAGAGACCTTTTAGAGTTGACTGGGTATAATCAGCGTATCGCAGTTTCAAAGGCCTGTGGTAAAGACTTCAACGAAGATCTAACTCGCCAGGTAAGGCAAGGGCAGCGTTATAAGTACAGCATTGTCGATGAAGCAGGACATAACCTCTATAATGGCAATGTGGCTAACCTAATGGCTAAAACCCTTAGCCATCTTAAGCATCAAGCCGAAGGGGATGGACAGAATAAAACATTCACCATCATGGAGCGATTGCCATTTGGGTTTCAACGACCCCAGGCAGTATTGAAGGTGGAAAAGGGAGAAATAATAAGTGCAACCCAAACCCCAGAATTTAACAAACAGCTCCAACTTGAGAAAAACCAACGGAGCGGCTTAGACACAAAGCAGGAGCGTAAAATACTGAACCCCGAAAGCAAGCCGGTACTTGGGCAGTCCCCCCAACCCCCACAACAAGACGACCAACCCAAACTTAAACGCTAATGAACGATGCACTTAAATTCACGGACCTTGACGCTTTCATTGAGACTGTGCAGGGAATGGGCTTCAATGGGGAAATAACGAATCTAATTTATGAAGGTGGCAAATTACCCTATTGTACAGCTTATTTTGTTCCAACGCATTTGCTACCGTCAGCGTTTGATCTAAACGCAATCGACCAATTCGGCGGAACAATCGCCAAAGTAACGCAAATTCAATACCTGGGAACGGAGGAGTTCGATGCCGACTTCATGATTTTCCCATTATCGCGAGTAGGCTACATAGAGGTTGATTCGACCGAACCAAGTAATTTTGTGCCAGGATCGGCACTATTTGACTGGACTACGGGCGAAATGGTTTATGTTATCAACATTGAAGACGGAGGAGGGAAGGAGTTCTTTCTAACCCAGAACGGTACACTGGTAGGCTTGGCCGATCAGAGCCAGGAAGAGCCGCAGATATTTAAAACTCACAAGCAGGTAAACAAACAGTTAGAGTCGCTGAGACAAAAATATCCTCAAACCTGCCAAGTCTACGCTGTAGACCATCGGGAATTTGAAGCCAGGCGAAAGGCTTTATCTAAAAACCCTGACCAGTAACCCACAGCCCCACTTGTTGGGGCTTTTTAATGCCCTCCGTTAATTTTTGGGAAAGGGGAATAAAGGTATACCCTGACTGGGTGACGTTGTTTTTGCTACACGTCGCGATAAAAATACTTGCTTTATTTACCATAAATCCTACTTTTAATTAGGATTTATGGTAAATAATACCGACCTTTATAGAGTAATCAAAGTAAATAATGCCATGACACTTGCAACAGAAGTCCCCTTCGATTTCGATTTCAAGTACACCCCTAGCCAGCCCGGAAGTCGTGACTATCCCGGCGATGGGGCAGAGGTTGAAATCGTCAAAGTAACACTGAATGGCGTCCAAATACCACTAGCGGCCATTACCCCAGAGATGGAGCAGCAAATGATTGAGCAGGTATTGGATCATTACTACTGAATACCGCCCTCAACTACTGAGGGCATCTTATGCGGCCCTCTTATTCCCCTTTTCGCACCTCAACACTTATTCTAATTCAAGTTATGAACATTACATACAGCAAATTTTGCCCTAATGTCTTCTTAGCCAAGTCGCCAGAGCAACACCAAAAGGGAGATGTCATTTCGGTGACTACTCAGTACGGCAAAGAGAACGAGTCTATTGTTTTCAATCTCATCTACCAAAAAGACGGGTTCTTTTTTTACTCAATCGTTCGGGCCGATGGTTTCAATGTTCAGGAGTGGGCAAGCCGGAAAGCTGAAAAATATCAGGTATGGGCAAACACCGCAGAAAGTCAGGCCAATTCCGAATACAATCGCTCTCACAACATCGTAAAGGACATTCCAATGGGTCAACCTATTCTGGTAGGCCACCACAGCGAAAAACGCCATCGGCGGGATTTAGATCGTTCGTGGAACGCTCTGGGCAACGCGGTTAAACTAACAGAGAAAGCAGAGCAGCACGAAAGTAAGGCCGACTATTGGAAGAGCCGCGCCAGCACAATCAATCTATCCATGCCAGAGAGCGTAGACTTCTATGAGTTCGAAATGGAAAGGGCGCGACAAACTCACGAGGGTTTAAAGTCTGGCACGATCCCACGAGCGCATTCCTTTTCACTGACCTATGCAAAAAAGGAGGTCAATGAGCTACAAAAGAAGCTTGATTTAGCGAAACGTCTTTGGCAGTAAATAACACCCGAAGGCCGGACGGGATAAGTTCCGGCCACTATTTGCAATTCCCTTTCTAATACTTTCCATTACCATTATGGCACAAAAGAACGCCACCGCAGTAGAAGCACCAGCCGCAGAAGTCTCCGCAGTTGTTTTGCTACCTTATCAGAAGATTCACGAACTGACCAACCAGGTTGTTGATAAGTACAAATATCTGACTGGACACCCCAAGCAATTCCGCTTCGATGCAAAGGACGGACAATTCAATATTAACGGTCAGGAGAAATTAGGCCGGACGCTGACCTTTCAGCCGATTGCATGGAGAATTTTCGCCGACAATATTCTGAATATGGGTACGAAGAATTGGGCGGAACTCTTCTTTATCGATGAGAAGAATTGTGTATCAGCTATTCTCTTTCACGGCTACAGCGTTGATAACATCTTTCGTCTGATTGAACCACTCTTTTACGACGATCTGACGCTTGCAGATGTAGTGATAACTGCCGTTGCGGAGAAGAAGGAAAACAACAAGATTCAGCCGAAGGGAGTGTACTACATTTCGACGTTCTCCTACAAGATGGCCGATCCCGATAAAACAGCAGAACTAAAGTTGTATGCTCAGGACCGCAAACTATTCCGCGAAGAAACGCTCACTGACATTGCCAACGTCAAAACAGCCATGAATTACTATAACCCTTTCGCACACGGCGGAGCCGCAGAACTAGGTGTAGTTGCTCCCGAAGGTGTCAATAGTGATACCGGAGAAGTAACCGAAGAATCCCAAACAGAACAGGCATAAATCATTTATTCCGGTCGCTGTAGTACCGCTCCGGCGACCGGCTAAACTCCTTTCAGTCATGATCCTATCAACGCACAACACCTCCGCAGTTTCACCCGTTAGTTTTTACGATGCTTTTCGGGTTATTGATGCCTACATTAAGTTACGATCAGACCTTGACTCAATTAAGGACAATCGAAATTACAACAATGTCGAGCGGTTAACGGAGGAGGCAGCCAAACCAATAGCTAAGCTGTTACTTAATAGCTGGAGTGCTGAGTATGCCTTACGTATAACCCCTATCGTTAACGACGAGCAGTATTTACAAAGCTCCCTGCACTGGACATTTCCACAGGCCTACTACAGTGTGTTGTTCAGCGCGCGGGCGTTCCTTTCCTCGCAGGGATTCAACCTCAGCAGTGAGGATCTAATACGAAAGCAAATTGCCAATTTAGTCGTGTTGGGTTACTATCCGGAATCGACTAGCTATTATGCCATCGGATCAACATATAATCTGAAAATTCATCGGCTACACAAAAACATGCCAGTTGTTGGCGACTTCCTGAGAGAAACGCGCTCACACAATCAGAACGCCCTATTTCGATCTATGCAGACAAACCCCAAAACGGCGTTGCGATCAAAGATAACAGGCTCTATTTCGTCAGTGGTTGACCCAGATCAGGCCAGAGCGCTATCGAAATCGCTTGGCTATACCAGTTACTTCGATTTACTTACCCGTCTGCGCATTTCATCGACAAGCCGGGACGTTGAACAACTTCTAGACTCAAACTTTAATGTCTCCAAGTTTCATACCTGCTTAAACAGTATTGTTACCCATATTAACAGTGTGCATGAGTTATACGTCGCAAAGGCTATAGGTATGGATAGCTACCTCAAAATGATTAGCCAATTACCCGACTACCTGAAGAAGGGTTTTGTCGGCGACCGCACAGCCTCGCTATTCGCTTAACAATTTTCCTCTTCACTATTATGAGCTATCAGTATATTGCCGGTGTCGGCTTGGTTCACTTTAACGAAGACAAGCCGCCCCGCGTCGTTCCAGTCCCTGAACGCCATAGATGGGCTATCAGTAAGCTACCTTGGGGAGAAAGTACGACCTGACTTAAATGTGGCTGTATTAAGCGAAGAAAAAAGCTACGACCGGACTGGATTGAAACCTAACAGATGCCAGGTGGCGAAGAGGTGACAGAGCGGCCAGCATGCACAAATACCCTGTAGTCTTATGAAAGAAATCAAAGAAGGAGGCCGGGTAATCGTTCGCGTTTATCGTGGCGATATTTACCTACGCTCATACAAGGCCACCGTAAAAGGGTTTACCGGCTCCGGCCTGGTTAAAGTAGATCCTGATAACTACAAAGGCACAAAGTGCGTCTCACCCGATAAAGGTGATCCTATCGTGACTGTCCAAAAAAAGAGACCTCAACACGATCTGCGTTGAGATCTTCTGGAAGTGAAATCAAAAAAACAATAATCGCAAATATCGTAACATTTGACGCGATACCCATGCGAAAGGGAATCAAATAGACGATGAGCGATAACGATGCAAATAGCATCCTTCTATTTTACATATTTTACTATATTATTTTAGTATTTTACGTAAAATTGGGCTATCTTTATATCTAAATCAAAAAGAGATATGCGACTTATTGAGATTGACCCCCAGAATCGAAACGTCGAGCTTGTCGAAACAGCTGGGACGCTAAAAGACATGTATCAGCTACTGAACTGTCGTTTGATCGACGTATGCTCTCGTCAGGACAATGGCGATTCGCTAACAGTTAACTACGAAGCTCTATACGTAGAGCCGCAGCCGTCAGCCTTTTTGTTTGGTGAATACGGCCCTATTCACGGCGTATCCTTGCTGACCGGTACCGATGAGAGAGGAGGAACAGCTGAACCTTCAATGACCGTCGAGCAGGTCATTAAAAACATAACCTGGCTAGGAGAGGTGCATACGACCCCCACCTTGCAGCTACTTACTTTTTAAGATACACAGAACAGGGCGAAACGTTTCGCCCTGTTTACTCTCTATGGCGATGGAAAACAACGAAACGGCCAGAGCCAAAGAGCTACTTCAAATTAATCACGCCACGGTTGAACTACTCAGGGAAACCGAACGCGCGCAATTGGTTGCCGATAATTTAAAGTGAGACCAACGCGACCCCTTCTCGTCTACAAATCCAAGAACAGGGAAACATGTAGATACAACAGCAGCTATAGCATGACTTAATAATCGCTAATACTATAGTTGTGTTGAATCATTAATGAATATTATGAACTTACAGACACGCACACCATGATAGCCATAGCCCGCTTACGCAGTTTTATCACCGAATTAAATGCCGATGTATCTACGCTCTGCTATCACCTCCGCAACAAGGAATATATGCCAAATAGCCCACAACTCTATAATGCGATGTCGTCACTAGTTTACTACCAAATACTGGTAGATGAACTTGACTTACTGCTTACTGCTCAAAAGCAGATCGTAAACGCCATGGAAAGCTATTTACAAGGAGAGGATTTCTATCAAGATGATGCCGACGAATCAGAGACAATTTACACTTACTGCCTCCGATACTTTACTCGCCCAGATTGCCCATTAGGTTCGGCAACTCCTGAGCTGTCATTATGGGTAGCAACGCACGCAGACCGCAAAAAACAATTAATTGACGACTTGTTTGATATAGCTCCAGACATGCAACTACTCATACCGGATCCGGAGGCTGATTCGGACACTAGGCTCAGGCCGGCAAACGAAGAGGAACGCTTCAAATCGGAAACCGAGCAATATTTACGCAACATTGAATCAAGCAATGCTCTCGTCGAGTTTAATCAACTCATGCAAGAGGTCAGGGGTATGCTTGAAGCAGAACGCTCAATCGATTCTATTCTTTTGGCCATCAAACGTGAATATTCCGATGAGAAATAACACACTCGACCCGGTAACGATATCAGTCACCAAAACAGGAGCACTAGACACTGAAGTAATATTTAACTCCGTCGAGATTGAACTAATCAGGCAGTGGGTATTCAGAGAGGTGCCAACGATCTTCGCCGATCGGCCTGTTGAATCATATTCGATAAAAATGGTGAATGCGTGGTGGCAGAATCATCACGAGTCGATTGCTGCCTCCAATGTGCGTGACCGAATAGTTTGGGAGCGGAATCCAGCTTATCCTGTCAAAGCACTAGATATCCCTTCATTAATCGATTCTCTTCAACAAATTCGCAAGCTTCTAGACCTAGAAGCTATTCAAGTTTTGAGGCTGATTCACCAAACAGAACAGTCCGCAATTGCTATACTAGACCTAATCCTAGTTTACTACGTCCTCCTTAACAGCCAATGTGCTAATGGCAACTAATTCATTAATATTGTCTCCTGAAGTTGAAATTGAAGAAGGAGATATGTTTTCAAGAGAAGGCGACGCTGCTATTATGGTGGCTGCTCAACACTATATTGAGGTACAAAATAAAACGTCTGACTTTTTATCGAGAGTCGAGGACCGACACCTATCAGGTTCACCTGGAACCGTTTACTTGAAGAAATTAGGACATCGTCCTCTTTCCGCAAAAGATTTTGATAGCATTGTTAATGCAGTAGGAAGCCAAGAGGATAAACAGGCCGTGTCGAACTTCGGTAAAGCTCAGCTAGACCTAGCCGAGCGGCTGAAATCAACAAAGATTATCGGCGTTATTCTTGAGCAAGCCGAAATTACTCGGGATCTGTATTACAACCGAGCCAAGCAGCCACACCTATGGAAAGCTGAAGAAGTCATCAAAGTAATGAATGTACTTGATCGGCTACAGGTATAACTACTTCAAGGCAAGTATTACACTATGACACCTGCTAAAGTACCTATTATTTGGCTACAACTGCCATTTCATCGCGGATATCCGGTTCCTTACGTCGTGTAATGGATTGAAAAGAATGGCGTCAATACTCCCCACCTTCATTTGGCTGATGGCTGAAAATGGCTAACCTGACTCAAGTATAAAATATGCTGGATTTGAAAAAGCCCTTTATAAGACTTCATTCATGATCACGGGCCCCAAGGGTTTGGCAAATTGAGTTGGAACGGACACCCATATGCACGAGGCCTGCGCGCAGGAGTCAATTTGGCTCTGCCCGCATATGCTTTAGATCCAACTACCTACCCGCTCACTATGAGCCCTCACCACGACTTAGAAAAACCGCAGGAGATGATTACAGTCATGGAAGTCTGAGAGCGTCTATATGTTTAGTGAATCATTGGTGAGATTAGCTGTATAGCCAAAGTTAGAGCCTGATTCAAAAAGCAGCTAAAACTTTAATTGCTTTAGCTCTTGTTCTTTGATCTATATTATAAAGCGTTTTAATTCTTCTTCAGATTCTAATCCCAAGCAGTCAAGCGAAATTTTTGTTCCTAATGGTACAGGTACCTCTGAGCTAACAAAATTATATAATTAAAAACTCGTTGGAATCTAATAGTGTATTGGTAACAACTAAACCATAGCGAACTATCATATACAATCGATTGGAAAGAACTGCTACTCATCCATAATTATGCCGCTGAAGATGGACGCAATTGACTGAGAAGATGCAGTGCGAACGGAGGGCGCAGGGGAAGAGGTCATAGCTAGAATTGTCAGTTGTTGGGCATCGTTATTTTTTGTCTTTCGTGGAGCTTTTGTCTGATCGATACCCAGCGATTTGACTAAGTAAGCCGTTGGGTTTTTAACATTAGTACGCAACCCGTTGGCTAGTTCCGAATCAACCCTGTAGAACGTGTTTAACAGACTGTGATTGGAAACAATAAGATCTTTCTGCCAGCTTTTAAGTTTATAATTCTTCATCAACTGCCAAGCAGTTGTTACAGCCTCGTTGATCGACATCTGATTGACTGTCCTCTGATCCTGACTAACTGCTTCGACAGCTAATTGCTGAGTAGTTTTAACAATAAAAGTTAACTCAATAATCTTCTTACCTAGTTTTTTAGCTGGCGACCACTCCAGATAAAGGTTTGCCTTCTGTTGTAATTCACGTTGGGCTACTTCTAAAGCATTCTTCTTAAAATCATTGAAGGTATATCTGCTAGGACAGTTGAGCATCATCATTAAGCGGTCTACAGAATACGAGAATTCATGCTGGCCGCGATTGTGGTACATGCTAACGATTTCAAACATACGTTGCGCATATACCGAAGACAACGATAGCATTACATCAATGTCATACTTTGTATAACGCTGGCCTAGTTCCGCAAAATGAGGAACGACATCAGCAAACATAGTCAATTCAATTACTCGCTTACCATCAATCACCTCGGAGCGAACTCGAGGAAATGGTGTAATGAAATCAAATTTGCCCTTAGTGTCATTACGGTAGATTAAACGTTTTGACTGCAATGATTCAGCAGCATCGGCAATCTGTTTATGGTGATCACGGGTTAGCTCAGAAAACGGAATATTAAAAACAACGTTTGCCTTTTCCTGCAACTCTCTTTTCAAGGTCATGTGGCCAATTTGGTTAACAACCAAAACGACAATCTTCTTTTCCAACTCAGTAAACTCTTGCTTAGATTCAGTAAATAAGTTTGGTTGGTAATTCGTTGGGCGCTTAGCAAACAAAGGAGCCAGCTGATCTTCAGGATTTTGTTGCATAGATTTAAAAATAGATTGAATATCAATAAGTTTTGGCCAAATCTATAAAAACCAGGTCGCTTTTACAAACTGGTTTTTACATGAACTTTTATAGATTTTATTGCTGCCTAAACCTCGTTTTTCAAATATTTCTATACCGCCTAAACCTCGTTTTTTTACCAATCATTCTCTTATATTAATGTGTTTTTGTCCGACGAATTGATAAAAATGGCTAAACTATAGGTGAATTAGAATCAACTTACTAACCAATTAATGGAAAATTTCTATACCGCCTAAACCTCGTTTTTCGAATACACACCCCACCTGAACCTCGTTTTAATCTCGCTCAAACCTCGTTTTAATCTCACTCAAACCTCGTTTTGCACTAAGTGAAATCTCGCTTAAACCTCGTTTTTCTACCGCTCAAACCTCGTTTTTTGTCATATAAGGCACTGATTAATAAACCATTATCGACTCCCTAAATCAATCAAAAAGATTATTGATAAAGGGATAATAAATCAAAAGAATGATTTTGTAAAAGGGAAGTGAAAAGAGAAAGTAAAAGGGGTAGTTATTTACTTTTATAGTAAAAATTAGTCTAATAGTACAAATATATCGTCCGTTTTGGAAAGGAGCTAATTGGATATGACAGAGTGTTCAGTATCTTTAAATCCCCAGGCTGCCGTCCACGCGGGCTGGCTCATCGGCACCGCTTATCTGATTCAAGATATACTCCCCAAGCTGGATTCCTGTATCCACAACGGCACGAAAGAGTTCATCATCACCGTCATGAGTCAAGGCGGGGCCATCGCCTTTTTAGTCACCTCGTATCTCTACCATCAACGGGGAGGGCGGTTGCCGGCGGAGGTGCGGTTCAAGACTTACTGCATCGCTGCCCCCAAGCCAGGTAATCTGTCTTACGCCTATGATTATGCGATTCTAACTCAGGACGGGTGGGGCTTCAATGTAGTCAATTCGGCCGATTGGGTGCCCCAGTTTCCATTTTCGGTGCAAACCACGGATGATTTTAATTTGACCAATCCTATTCCTACGATCACGAAGGCCATTAAAAAGCAATCGTTATTCAATCAGGTGGCCTTCAACTACGTCTTTAAGCGATTAGACAAGCCCAGTCGCCAGGCGCAGCGACGCTATCAAAAACTGCTGGGTGGGTATGTGGGCAAGATGGTACAAAAAACGTTGCCAGCCTATCATCCGCCGTCCTATGTGGCTAGCAGTTATTTCGTGCAGACTGGGCAAACCGTCGTGTTGAATACTGATGCGGCGTATTACCAACAGTTTCCGGAGGATGCTAATCAGCTCTTCAAAAATCACTTTTACAAGCCATATCTTTATTTGATGAGTCGGTTAAACTGAAAGACCTTGTTCGCTCACCTAAGACCTAGAGTCAACTTCAATAAGTTGCCGGGCTTACCCTAATATGAGATAGGCTTGGTCCTACTGCGGTGAAGGGGCAGCATTTCGATCGCGCTAAATAAAAGCAGTAAACTGGGTTGAGTCCATTCCGGTATTGTCCATTTGTTTATCAGTAATAGGGAAATCTCGGAGTGCATTAGGCTAAATGGTTCTCGCTTTAAGAGCCTTTTGTGAGTCGAAAATACACTACATCAACATGCCCTTACCTATCTACTCATACAGAGTAACGTTAAGTAGCAGCGGCCAACCCAACAATTAGCCATTTAGACAATGCGTATATTGGGGTCAACATGTCCTTTTTATCAAGATAAAAAACCTCATCGATTATGAAACCCATCAACATCGCTGTTGACTTCCGCTCGTTTTTGTTATGCGCACTTACATTATGCGGCTCACTGATGCTCAGTAACTTTAAACCTGCCCGCGAGGCTTAGCCCGATCTGGCGGGTATCCAGAACTGCCGGTTTCAAGTAGCTGCTGGCGAAAAACAAGTGATTATCCTAGACACCAAAACAGGGCGGTTTATACTCGACCCATTTGCTACCAGCAAACCAAGATGTGTAGTTGGCGATTTTGAACAAGTACAAAAGCTGGAAGGTAAGTAGGCGTCAATTTATCCTTCTATGGAAGTCTAGTAGGTAGCTATTGGCCCGGCTACTAGACCGGTTCTTTTCTTTACTTCTTACCCTGAAGTGACTTCACACGGAGTTATCGACTCAAAAAAAGTACGTTTAGGCAGAAGATGCGTCCGTCGGGGGATTTTACGCAGCATATGACGCCAACTACTGATTGTTCTTTGTTTTTTTCTCCTACATTTTGTATACGTTGATTATTCGGAAGGCGCTGTGAGCTAGAAACGAGTCTGTTCTTACCAATACATATGTACATCCAGCATTTGTTCAGCGCGCAGCTGATAAGCGAAAGCCCTGCTGTAATTTACTGGCTGTACCCGTGACAGAGAAGGAGACATTTATCAATCACTCGCTCCAAAAGTCGCTTAAAGGCAATGTTAGAAAATCGCTGATGGTCTTTAAAGAACAAAAAGCCGTTAAACAAGCTATTCAACAACTTATTGTGGCCGACACCCAGTTGTATGAGTTGTTCGATAGCTTATTATCGGTGCCGGGCATTGGGCCTATGATCACCACTAACGAAATGAAGAATATAAATGATCTCAAAAGTTGACAGATTCGGCCGTCCGATCGTCACGCCGGAGCTGCCCCCTTCGACAAGGCCGCCTGTGTGGTACCGCTCCAGCACAAGTATCAGAGGAAAACAAGCGTGAGCCACCATGCGGCAGCGGCCGACCATCCACAAACAGCTAAAATCGTTGATACACATGGGCACCAAGTCAGCTATCTAGGTGAAGCCGGGCCGCCGTTGCAAAAAGTTGCAAAACTAGTATGTCCGAAACTAGTCGAGGGTAAACATACGGTTTTGTTTCTTAACGCAGTTCGCAACAATCGGACCAACGAAGCGGCTGATTCACCGCTTTTGCGCCGTTGTTCGTCGTGGTGAAAAATATACTAAAAATTATGTTTTATTCCGTGCTTGCCCCACAGAAATTGGTGCGATTATGTTGTAGGCGCATTTCATGGCCCGTTTTGTATGTTGAGCGTTGGCACTGTGATCCAAACAGGCAATGAAAAAGACAAACAAGACCCCAGCATCGGTTAGTTTGGGTGGTTTGACACTGGCTGATGGATGAAACAGCGGAGGAACTGTGGTTGCAAGTTTTAAGATAGTTGTCCGTGCGACGTCCGCTATCATTGCATACATGAACAAATCACCCAAGTCGTTGGTAACGAAGTGGAGCATGGCTGATAGTTTTCGGTTTGGCGGCTTAAAACTACCTGCGCCATTTTTTTTGTTACACGTCTATTACACAACTTGATTTAGTTCCTTGCCCCCTTGTAGTTGCCATCGGTGATACCGGTCTTTATATTTGTATTATGAAAAAAGGAGTGGTACAGCAGGAACTTCTTACTACAGAAGATAAAATCAAGAACGCAGCGCGGGAAGTTTTTTTAGAGAAGGGCTTTGAGAAAGCCACTACCCGCGAAATTGCCGAGCGATTAGGGATGAACCGAGCCCTGATGAATTATTATTTCCGGACAAAAGAGAAGTTATTCGATGCCATTTTTGAGGAATTGCTTCAACAATTCTTGGCCAGCATGCATGCTGTACTAACAAACGAGCAGAATCTGCGTGATAAAATTAAAGCCCTTATTGATTACGAATTTACTGCCTTTTCGGAGCAGCCTCAACTGGTCGCTCTAATCGTTGGTGAAATCAACCGAAACCCGGTTCGTTATCAAGAGTCTGTTAGACGAGCTATTGTCCAGCCTATGGTTTTGTTTGATCAGCAACTTCAGGAGTGTATACGCCAACAAAAAATCAGACCCATTAACGCGGAACAGTTACTGGATATTATAGGCAGCATCACTAGTGCCTATTTTATTAACAAGCCTGTGCGCATGCACGTCTGGCAGATGACAGAATCCGATTTTTCCGCCAGTGCGCAGGCACTCAAACAGGCCGCCATCGATATTATTTTAAATGGATTATTCCTAGAATAAATTTTTTTCGAAAAAAATTAACCAACGCGTTAAACAACCTGGATAAAGATTGGTTAATTGTAGTGAAACATAGGTAGATGATCGGAAATTAAGCGCCCGTAAAACTAACCCTCTAGAAGATTTTTACTTAACATATTTTTTTGATATGTATTTAACCAAGTGGTTAATCACAATGGTTAATATTTGCCAGTTAAGTAAAAATTTCAGGTCTGTTTTGCGTATTTTCTCATTAACTATTCATCACTCATGAGACTATTCTACAGTAAGCGAGTTGTTCAGTGGCAGTTTCTATTTTTATTGGTTAGTTACCAAGCGCAGGCTCAGGACGAGTCTACACTCGACGAGCTAATCAAAAAGGCACTAATCCAGAACTTAGCCGTTCTGTCTGAACAGACGGGTGTTCAAACTACCCAAGCCCAAATTGACCAAGTCAAAGCACGCGCCCTGCCCCAGGTCAATTTTGCTGGTGATTATCGCTACTACATCAAAGTTCCGGCGCAAGTCCTCCCTCTGTCGGCTTTCGGTGGTCCAGAAGGAAGCTATACGGCGGCCGCATTTAGTTTACCGTTTAATCTGTCTTCAACCTTACAAGTCAACCAGCAACTTTTTAACCCTGCCCTACGAATCGGACTACGGCTGGCCAAAGCCGCCCAGGGCATCACTGATCTACAAATCGTACGGAGTAAAGAAGAGGTTACATATAACGTTTCCGCTGCTTATTACAACGCCCAGACAGCCGCTCAGCAAATCCTGTTCTTGCGTGACAACATGGCGCGGCTGGAGGAGTCGATTCGCGTATTGACATTACAGTATGAAAATAAGCTCGTGCAGGGTATTGATGTGGATCGGCTGCGACTGAACCGAACCTCGCTGGAAACGCAGATTGAATCGCTTCAGTCCGATTACAACCGGATACTAAACCTGCTGAAATTTCTCACAGGAATTCCCCAGACTGAACCCCTCCGGGTGCGCACTCAAATCGATTCAACCCAGCGGGGTGGGGATTACGATGCGTCCTTGGTCATCAATCGGTCCGATTTATTGCTTCTGCAACGCCAGCAGGAAATCAACGAGCTGAATATACGGAACACAAAGGCCGGTTTCCTACCGACGCTGTCCGCTTACGGGGTTGCCAATAATACCGTTTTTGCCATTACCAAAGGAAACGACTATTCAACCGCCATTCCTGGCTACTGGATTGGGCTTCAACTCAACTGGAGCGTTTTTGATGGCAATTTACGCAAGGCCCAGATAGCCCAGTATCGATCTGAGGGTCAGCGAATTAATCTACAACAGAAACAACTCAACGAGTCGATTGCTATGGACATAGCGACGGCCACCAATCAGATTGCCGTTCAACAGCGAAATTTACAAACCACCCAATCGCAGGTCGGTCTAGCCAAAAAAGTATACACCCAGACCCAACTTCAACTGAAAGAAGGGGTAGCTGACTTAACCCAGCTTATCCAGGCTGAAAATGCGCTTCGGGAGTCTCAGAATAATTACCTGACGGCCCTAGTCAGATTGCGCACGGCGGAGCTGGATTTAAACAAGGCTACGGGCAACCTCCTGAAGAATTACTAACAACGAACAAATTTTACCTGAATACAATAGCTATGAACAAGGTATGGATTATCGTCGGTCTGGTACTAATCATTGGACTGGGTGCCTGGAAGCTGATGGATAACAAAAAAGAGGTTGCTCAAAAGGTATACCGACCTAACCCGAACGAAAAAGTAGGGGTGCGGGTAGAAAAAGCTGAAGCGACAGACCTCAGTCAGAACAAAACCTTTCTTGGCTCGTTCGTGGCTAATCGTGAGGTCCAGGTAACCCCCATTCAGGGAGGAACCATTGTTCAGTTACCTGTTCGGGAAGGTCAGTCCATCGGTGCTGGCCAGCTCATTGCCAAAATTGATGACGCGCAGCTTCGGTTTCAGTTGGAAGGGCTTCAGGTAAGTCTGGAAGGCGCTAAAAACGATTTACAGCGCTACGAAAATCTAGTAAAAGGGGATGCTTCGCCCGCGATCAACGTTGAAAAAACCAAGCTAACCATCCGCTCAACCGAAGCCCAGATTAAGCAACTCAAAAATCAGATTGCCAACACTATCGTTACAGCTCCGTTCGCTGGTATTGTTACTCAAAAAATGGTGGAAAAGGGATCGGTTGCCGGGGCTGGCAGCCCACTTGTCAAGATCACCGACATCGCCACGCTAAAACTGCTGGTGAGTGTACCCGAGAAAGCCGTGAACCAGTTTCGGGTGGGCCAACCCATTACCGTTCACACAGAGGTTTACCCCAATTCACCTTACTCCGGCCGGGTGTCGGTTATTGGCGTCCAGGGGGATGCAGCCCACAATTATCCAGTTGAAGTTACGGTTGCCAATTCAACCAAAAATCCGTTGCGGGCGGGTATGTACGGCTCAGTTCAGAACAAAACGGAGCTGAGCCGACAAACGCTGACCGTACCCCGTCAGGCCATTGTCGGCTCGCTCAAACAGCCCCAGGTTTTTGTGGTGGCTGGTGGTAAAGCGCAATTGCGTAGCGTGCAAATTGGTACGACAACCAATGATCGTTACGAGATTCGGCAGGGCCTGCAGGCGGGCGAATCTGTAGTGGTGAGCGGACAGATCAATCTACAAGACGGTACTCCTGTTACCATTCTTTAATTCCGACGGCTATGAATTTGATCACCAAACTGATTAATCGTCCCTCGATTATCATCGTTATTTTCGCCGTTCTAACACTAGGCGGTATTGTTTCCTATCGACAGCTAAGTTACGAACTACTGCCCGAGTTTGCGGTTCCGGTCTTGACCATTACTACAGTCTATCCCGGTGCCGCCCCCTCAGAAGTGGAGTCCCAGATCAGTAAACGCATTGAGGACGCCATTTCAGGTTTGGATAACATTAAGGATATCCAAACCCGTTCGCTGGAAAGTGCCTCGGTGGTGGTAGTACAATTCAAGGCGGGAGCCGACATCAACAATGCCCTTGACGATGCCCAGCGGCAAATCAGTAAAATGGTTAGTGACTTACCTTCAGGGGCTGAAACACCAACGCTCACTAAACTCTCGCCCAGTGATCAGCCCATTATGCAGTTACTGGCCACGTCAAACCAGCCAACGTCGGTTTTCTATCAGCAAGTAAAAGACCGTTACCTACCCATCTTACAGCAGATTTCAGGCGTGGCTGAAATTAACTTGGTCGGCGGGGATCAACGCGAAATTCGGGTCAGTGTCGATGATGATAAACTTGATTACTACAA